>NZ_AUTP01000236.1:0-13294 GCF_000498075.1 Pseudoalteromonas sp. TAB23 | reverse complement strand
CGCCTGCGCCGTCATCTAATGCGCCAGTCCCTAAGTCCCAAGAATCTAAATGCCCGCCAATTAATACATATTGCTCAGGGTTTTCGGTACCATTAAATTGGCCAATAACGTTATAACCAGTGCCTTCACCAAGGCTTTCGGTTTGCACATTAATATTTACCGATACGTCTTTATTTAAAGCGACTAAGCGTGCTATTTGATCTGCATCTGGGTTAGCAATTGTTACGTTAGGTATTTTTGTAACACCTTCTTTATAGTAACTACCACCGGTGTGTGCAAAACGATGATGACCGGTACTAACCGAGCGCATCATGTAGGCAACAGCGCCTTTTTTAGACGCTTCTATAGCGCCTGTACCGCGTGCTTTTACAGCCGGCCCGTAACCATTCCCGTCTATGTCGCGGTTCATGCGGTAATTAATATATGCAATTTTACCTTTTAAACTGTTCGCCGGTGCGGCTTTTAATTCATCAAGTGTTTCGAATAATACAACCGGCGCTGTAACCCCATCTTTTGGCGTGCTTATACTGTTACCTAATGCAGTTAAGTGCAGTGGTTGCTCGCTTGGTGTTAGTATTTTTCCGCTTTCGCTATAACGACGCCATTCAGGAAACGTGGCTTTTTCTAACCATACTTTATCAAAGGCCAGTTCATTAAATTTGGCTTGAGCCCATGCCACGGCTTTTTTATCGTTTTTAGTGCCGGGTAAGCGAGGGCCTACTTCAGTTGTTAATGACTCTAGTAATTTATAACTTAAATCACTATTTAGTGCAGAGGTGCGCACTTCGTCTACTTGTTGTAATTGCTTTTGGGTAAATTCGGCGCTGTTAGCGTTTGCAGCCATACTGCTAGTAAGCAGCAGTGCGGTAATTAATTTTTTCATTGTGGTAGGCCTTTTTAATAATTAGCGCTATTAGAGCATGTAACAAACATGATAAAAAATAGATGAGATGAATAGGCTTTGTAATAGGTTTAATGCTGTTAGGTGTGAATATTTAGATATAAAAAAGCCCGCGTAAATGTACGCGGGCTATATTTTAAAGCTGTTATTTAAGGCATTTATTTAAAAGCTAAATTGCGCAGCTAAACGAAGATTTGTACCCTCGCCAACAGTTACATTATTTGTGCCGCCTCCGCCTAGATAGTTTGTATCAAATAAGTTTTCGATGTTAAGGCGTAAGTTAATATCGGTATTACTTAAGTTAAACTTATAAGTTGCACCTACATCAACACGCGTATATGCATCTTTAGTAATTGTATTGTTGCTATCGGCAAAGCGCTCACCTTCGTAAAATGCACCAGCATTAAGTGCAATGGCGTCATTTAATTCATAACGCGTCCAAAGTGATGCCGACCATTTTGGTGCATCGGTAGGGCGTTTACCTTCCAATACTTCATCGCGTTCAAAGTTAGCATCTAGATACATAGTTGATGCCATAACAAATAAGCGGTCAGTAGCGGCACCTTGTGCGCTTACTTCAACACCTTTGTGGCGTTGTTCACCCACTTGGTTTGTTTCACTTGTGAATGAGCCAATAGGTGTCTCAAGTTGTTCGCTAACAAGAGTACCTTCTTTGCTAATATCAAAAATAGCACTGGTAAGCATTAGGCGGTCATCAAATAACTGCCATTTTATACCAATCTCTCTTTGCTTAGATGTAACAGCATCTAATTTCATGCCGTTATTTACATCTGTTTCATCAATCAGTGTTTCGCTACCTTGAGGCTCAAAACCTTCTGAGTAACTAGCGTATATAGTTGCAGAAGCATTTGGGTGATAAAGCACACCTACTTTTGGTACAAATGACTCGTTATCATTTCCTGTGCTATTTTGTTTGTCGTAACGACCACCCAATGATAGTTGCCACTCAGGCGAGAACGAAATTAAGTCTTGAACGTAAATTCCGTAGTAGTCGTATTCAGTTTCGCTTACTGTATCATCTGTTTTATAGCTTACTGATGGACGAGATAGTTCTGCTTGTCCTGCAGAAAAATCAAAAGAGTCGGCAGAGGTACGACGTTGCCCGTAGTAATAATCAAGCGAGTTTGCGCCAATTAAAAATTGGTGCTGTAAGCTACCTGTTTTAAATTCACCAATAAAATCAATAAATGCAGTTTTAAATTGCCAATCGTCAAAACGGTCGTAAGGACGAGACTCATAGCTGTCACCCTCAACAAAGTCACTTGGCATATTCGGTGCTGACTCAAAGCGTTGGCGTTCAAATGTTTGTTCGTTATAGCCAAGCTTTACTTGCCAGTTATCGGTTAAAAATACTTCTAGGTCTACACCTAGGTTTTCTACGGTTATATCGGTAAACGCCCAAGACATATCACGGATTGTTTTATCATCACCAATTACATTGGCATTATCGTCTATCCATGCGCCAGTATCTAAACCTGCTTCGTCGTCCGTGCGGTCGTAATGCACACGTACTAATGCGTTGTCGCTAATATCGTAATCTACAACTAAAGCACCTAAAAAGCGGTCACGCTCGCGGTTTTCACCGTTTTGGTATTCACGCCAGTAATCAACATCTTGTTTAACTAAAATACCACGAGCACGTAAATCTTCAGATTCAGTCAAGGCACCAGCAGCATCAACCATAAAGCGCGTTGAGCCATGTTGGTCTACATCGGCACTGGCATTAAATAATGTTTGTGCTGTAGGCTTTTTAGTAACCATGTTCACCAAGCCACCCGGACCTGATTGACCATATAAAATGCTCGATGGGCCTTTAATTACTTCAACTTGTTGTAAAATTTCGATTGGTTGTTGGTAGTGCGACCAATGCTGATGCCCATCACGTAAATAACCTGTTGATGAGCTTAGCTCAAACCCACGTAAGTTAAATACTTCACGATTTCGTTGTTGTGAGCCTGCAGTTAAGCTTGCGTCATTTGTTAGTACTTCGCCAAGGGTAGTGGCAAGTTGCTCACTAATAATAGTATCGGTTATTACGGTTACAGATTGTGCGGTTTCAAGTAATGAAGCTGATGTTCTCATTGCGCCATTAGCGTTATCTACTTTGTAATCGTTAAAGTAGCTACCTTTTACTTCTATACGCTCAAGGTCAGTAGTGTTTGCGTATGTGTTTGTTGTAATGCTTGCTAATAGTGCTATGTAAAGAGAATTCAGTTTCATTGTTTGCTTCCAGCAGTGATATGTAAAAAACAATCGCGATCTTAATGCAAACTACTATCATTTTCAACACCTTTTGTTAACGTGCTTTATTATGTGTTTGTTAATGGTTGCTAATTACGAATTCTGCTATTATTAGCAGCATATTTAGTGGGGCTTTCCCCCACGTTATTTTTATTGCTATGGAACTTACTGTGACTTCAACTGCTTTTTCATCTTTGGCTTTACCAGCTGGACTCGTTGATAATTTATCAACACTTGGTTATGCGCATATGACACCTGTACAAGCGCAAAGTTTACCGCCTGTACTTGCTGGTAAAGACATCATTGCTCAGGCAAAAACCGGTTCAGGTAAAACTGCTGCGTTTAGCTTGGGTGTGTTAGCTAAATTAAACGTAAAACGCTTTCGTATTCAATCTTTAGTGTTGTGTCCTACTCGTGAGCTTGCCGAGCAGGTTGCGGTTGAAATGCGTAAATTAGCGCGCGGTANCCATAATATTAAAATATTGACGTTATGTGGCGGTGTATCAATTGGTCCACAAATAGGCTCGCTTGAACATGGCGCACATATTATTGTTGGCACACCTGGTCGTGTTGATGATCATATTCGTAAAGGTACTTTACGTTTAGATGATGTTGAAACGTTGGTACTTGATGAAGCCGATCAAATGCTTGATATGGGTTTTCAAGATACACTTGATGCAATTATTGAGCGCATTCCACAAAATCGTCAAACATTGTTATTTAGTGCAACATTCCCAAGAGCTATTGAAGCAATTGCTAAGCGTGTACTTAAAAATCCAGAAATGGTTAAAGTAGAAGAAGAGCAAGCCAAAAGCACAATTAAGCAGTACTTCTACAAAATGGATAATAATAAGCAGCGCTACCCAACGCTAAAATTATTATTACTTAAATTTACACCACAAAGCTGTGTTGTGTTTTGTAATACTAAAGTAGAAACACAACAAGTGTGTGACGATTTAGCTGATGAAGGCTTTAGTGCTGTTTCTCTACACGGTGATTTAGAACAGCGCGATCGTGAACGTACATTAATTCACTTTTCAAATAAAAGTGCTTCAATACTTGTTGCAACCGATGTTGCTGCACGTGGTTTAGATATTGACGATATGGATATGGTGATTAACTACCATTTAGCACATGACACGCAAACACATGTACATCGTGTTGGCCGTACAGGTCGCGCTGGTAAAAAGGGCATTGCATGTTCTATTTACGGTGAAGCCGAAGCGTTTAAAATTGCTCAAATAGGCGAACATTACGAGCGTGATATTACTCCAGAGCAAATGCCACCATTTAATTTATTAGACAAGCCACCATACCGCCCTGAAATGGTTACTTTGATGATTGATTCAGGTAAAAAGCAAAAAGTACGTGCAGGTGATATTTTAGGTGCTTTAACGGGTAAAGATGGGGTTGCAGGTCGTCAGGTGGGTAAAATTAACGTACTTGATAACGTAGCGTTTGTTGCTGTTGAGCGTAACTCATTAAAACCTGCGCTTCGTAAATTAACCGAAGGCAATATTAAAGGGCGTAAAATACGCGCACGCCGCCTTACTCGTTAATTTAAACTTCTAAATTAATAGATTAACGAGCAGCTACCTTTAGCTGCTCGTATTGTGTTTTTATTTTTTTAAACTCAACTTCACAGCCATTTGGTTTATCTGGGTGCACTTGTAATGCAAGTTGTCTCCAGCGCTTTTGAACATTTTTAAGAGTGAAATTTTCAGGTAACTTCCATTCTAAAGCCAACGCTTTAAATTCATTTTCATTTAAAGCCTGTTGTGGTGATGTCGTTTTAAACTGACGCCAAAAGCTATTTAAAAGCTCATCAATCTGCTCTTCACTGGTATCGTAATTATGCCAATCTAAATAATAATCTCGCAAATTTTCGCTTGTTGTTACTAAACTATTATCCCCTTTTTCTAAAAGCTCGATATGCAGAGCTGAAATGAGTAAACTCTGAGGACGTAATTGTGCCTGCAGTTGGTACAGTGCATTCATAATTAAAAAGTTACGTTTAAATAAATCACGTTCAGGACTTTTATCTAGAGTGGTCATAGCGCTGCGGTTTGTCAGTTCTGCTGCTAAAGTATGAACTTGCCAAACCTGCTTTGTTAGTATTAGCTCAAAAATCTCATCAATCAGTGGGTTAAGCATTGTTTAGGTCCTAGTAGTTGGTGTATCTTCAATAAAGATTACACTGATATAAGTAACGGTTTGAAGGATTAAAATTATGCTGGGCAAGTTAAAATGCCTCTTATTTACTATATGCTGTGTACTAATAGCTCCTAGCTATGCCCAAAATAATGATTCGTTATTTGAGCAATTCAAAAACGAAGTACAGTGGGAGCCTAAATTACAATTAGCAAACATGCTACTTGCTAATAAAAATGCCTCCAAAAAAGAGCGTGTCGCTGTTTATTCGGCATTGGGTAATACTGCGTTATCGGTTGATAATTTTAAAGACTCATTACATTACTTTAAATTACTTGAACAACATACTTCGGATACTTTCTTCCCTGATGAGCACTTTCGTGCAATTAAAATGCAAGGTGTTGTACTTTTTTATCAAGGCTTATTTCAAAAATCGATTATTGAATATACCCGTACCCTAGCATTAGCAGAAAAGAATAAGCAATTACTAGAGCAGGCAAACTTATTAAATAATATTGGTTTGGCCTATTTTAATATGAATAAGCTAGGCGATACCCTAGAGTTTTATTTAAAAGCAAAAGCTATCTACGAGGCGTACGGCAGTGAGCAAGATAAAACCGATATACTACTTAATATAGCAGGCGTTTATATACGCTTATCACGCTACGATAGTGCGTTTGGTCTTTATCAAGATGTACTTAAGGTTTATCAACGATTAGATGATAAAAGCGGTATTGCGCAGGTATATAACAATATGGGTGTTGCCCATATGGAGAGTAATCAATTTGACTTAGCACTGCATTATTATCAGCTAGCGCTGCGCTATTATATTTCAGCTAATGATTACAATAAGTTATCTACACAATATACAAATTTAGCAAATACTAATTTAGTATTAAAAAAAGTGGATGAAGCGTACGAGCAAGCTAAATTAGGTGAGTACTACGCCCTTAAAATAGATAATCATAATTTAGAGCTTAATGCGCTACATGCGCTGGCTAAAATTCAGTTTGTTAAGGGTAACTTAGAAGAGGCGCAAATAAATTTAGATAGAGCTATTTTACTTGCTCATGAATATGGTAGTGAGCGAATAATTAGAGAGAGCTTAGGGGCCAAAGCACTTCTTGAAGCCAGTAAAGGCGATTATTCAAGCGCAATGGCTTTGCAACAAAAATATATTAGTGAGTTGCGAAAGCTTAGAAGTACGGCAATTATAAATGCACTAGCGGTACTTCAGCATCAATTTAAAGCAACGCAATTAAACCAAGAGATAGAAAAACTTAAGCAAGATCGCCGTGTGCAAGAGCTAAAAATGTCGCAGCGTTCTCAGCTTACTTTATTCTCTTTTTTACTATTACTTTTAGTTGTCGTAACTGGTATCGCGCTTTATCGCCGTGGTGCAGAAAAACGCGCTAAGCAGCAGTTAACAGAACAAGTTACGCAACGTACTGCAGAATTGCAGGCAATTGCACAAGAGCTGAGAGAAGCCAACGATGTTAAAAGCCAGTTTTTGGCTAATATTAGTCACGAAATTCGCACTCCACTAACGGCTATTTTAGGGCAAACAGATGCTTTGATTAATGAATTATATGAGCCTGAGTCACTTAAAGATGAATTAAGAGTAATTCAGCGTCACAGTGACCATTTAAAAAGCTTAATAAATGATGTACTCGATTTAAGTAAAATTGAAGCCAATAGATTAGAGTTAAATATTTCGTGCTTTGATATTGTAGAGCTGGTAAATGATGTGCACGCAATGTTTATCACCCAAGCAAAAGCAAAAAATCTACACCTTATTTTAGACAATCAAGTGGGTAATGAGTTTTACACTAAGCTGGATTTAATACGCGTAAAACAGATTCTTATAAACTTATGTGCAAATGCTATTAAGTTTACTCATTCTGGGCAGATCATTATTGCATTAAATAAGAGTGAGCAAGGACTAGTTATTATTGTAAAAGATACCGGTATTGGTATGAGCTCTAAACAGTTAAAGCTTATTTTTGAATGCTTTAGCCAAGCTGATAACAGCATTAGCCGTCGCTTTGGTGGTACAGGGTTAGGCCTTAGCTTATCGCAACAATTAGCTGCGATGATGGGCGGTTATATCAGCGTACAAAGCGAATACAAAAAGGGCAGTCAGTTTTCGTTCTTTTTACCGTGCGCAGAAGTAAATAAATCTCAAAGCATGATTGAAACTCAAAGTGCTCCTAAGGCAAATAAGCAATTGGCAGGTCGTGTCGTACTTGCGGAGGATCATCCTGATAATCGTAGGTTAATAAGTCGTTATTTACGCTCAATGGGACTCGAGGTTATTGCTGTTGAAAATGGTGAGCAAGCGGTAGAGCAGTGCTTAAAAGAATATCCAGATTTGGTATTGCTCGATATTCAAATGCCAGTGATGGATGGGCGTTCTGCTTTTCAGCTATTAAAACAATGTGGTTTTGAGCGACCTATTTTTGCTTTAACAGCAAATGCTATGAGTCATGAAGTGGATGGTTATTTAGAGTTAGGGTTTACTGGTTACTTAGGTAAACCGATAGACAAAGAGTCATTTTATAAAGCGCTTTCTAGTCACCTACATAATGCAGAAGATCAGCCAATTACAAAGCAAAATGAAGTTGATATGAGCGATCTTGTGATTAGTTTCAAGCAGAGCTTTGCTTTGGAGAGTGAAACGATTACGCAGCATTTTATAAGCGAAGATTTAGATGCGCTACAAAAAGATAGCCATCGCATTTTAGGGGCTGCACAAATGTTTGGTTTGGATGAAATTGCGCAATCGGCTAAAAATTTAGACAGAGCACTTCTACGCAGAAGCCAAAAAAGCAGTGCAAATGACTTTAAAGCGCTCGTTGATACGCTGCAGGGTGTACTTAAAAAGTATAATGAAAGTTAAACTGTATTTAATCCAGACATAAAAAAAGCGCCTAAGGCGCTTTTTTATTCAATTAAAACGCTTTTATTGGCGTCTCATCGAATCAAAAAATTCATCATTGGTTTTGCTCATCGATAGTTTATCGATTAAGAATTCCATTGCATCAATTTCTGACATGTCATGAACAATTTTACGTAAAATCCAAAGCTTTTGAAGTTCATCTGGTTTTGTTAGTAATTCTTCACGACGAGTACCTGAGCGGTTAAAGTCGATAGCTGGGAATACACGTCTTTCCGCAATTTTACGGTTAAGGTGAAGTTCCATGTTACCAGTACCTTTAAACTCTTCGTAGATAACTTCATCCATTTTAGAGCCAGTATCGATAAGAGCTGTAGCTATGATTGTTAAGCTACCACCTTCCTCAACGTTACGTGCAGCACCAAAGAAGCGCTTAGGTTTATGTAATGCGTTAGCGTCAACACCACCAGTAAGTACTTTACCTGATGAAGGAATAACGGTGTTATAAGCACGTGCTAAACGAGTGATTGAATCCAATAAGATAACAACATCTTTTTTATGTTCAACTAGGCGTTTTGCTTTTTCGATAACCATTTCGGCAACTTGTACGTGACGAGAAGCTGGTTCATCGAACGTTGATGCAATAACTTCACCTTTAACTAGGCGTTGCATCTCTGTTACTTCTTCCGGACGTTCATCAATAAGTAAAACCATTAATGTTACATCAGGATGATTGTGCGTAATTGATTGTGCAATATTTTGAAGTAGCATTGTTTTACCCGCTTTTGGCGGAGCTACTAACAAACCACGTTGGCCGCGGCCAATAGGAGATGCTAAATCAAGTACACGGGCTGTAATATCTTCTTTACTGCCGTTACCACGTTCCATGCGAAAACGTTCGTTTGCATGTAATGGAGTAAGGTTTTCAAAAAGAATTTTAGTTCGAGAGTTTTCAGGTTTATCAAAGTTAACTTCATTTACTTTAAGTAAAGCAAAGTAACGTTCACCGTCTTTAGGTGGACGAATAAGACCTGAAATTGAATCGCCAGTACGCATGCTGAAACGGCGAATTTGGCTAGGTGAAACATAAATGTCATCTGGGCCAGCTAAGTAAGAGGCTTCTGATGATCTTAAGAAGCCGAAACCATCTTGTAAAATCTCTAATACACCGCCGCCGAAGATATTCTCTCCGCCCTTGGCATGGGATTTAAGAATGGCAAAAATGATATCTTGCTTTCTTAAGCGGGCTACGTTTTCGAGCCCCATGGACTCAGCTAAGTCTACAAGCTCTTTAATGGACTTGTCTTTTAATTCGCGTAAATGCATATTGGTGGGTTCTTTATTACAGTTGTCATACTCAAAATCGCTTTGATCGTTGAGTGAGGTTTGTTGAATATAACTAAGGATTAGTTGGCTTTATAAACTAGCAGTTCACTGGCAAAGCGTCCAGTCTTTATACAAAATAAATTTAAAAAAGGGCAAAAAGCCCTTTTTATTGTTCTAGCTTACAGTTAGATGTTGTTTTCTAAAAACTCAATAAGTTGAGTTTTTGAAAGAGCACCTACTTTCGTTGCAGCTACTTGGCCATCTTTAAAAAGAAGTAAAGTAGGGATACCACGAATACCAAATTTTGGCGGTGTGCCAGCATTTTGGTCAATGTTTAATTTAGCAACAGTCACACGGCTGTCGTATTCATCAGCAACTTCGTGAAGAATAGGGGCGATCATTTTACAAGGTCCACACCATTCAGCCCAGAAATCTACTAGTACTGGTTTGTCAGATTGTAATACGTCAGCTTCAAAGCTATCGTCAGTAATTTGGATTATTTTCTCGCTCATTGCGCTCTCCGATTTAGTTAGGCGAAATATTTAGTGCGTATTTAAACACTCTTGTTTCTTATTGCAAGTTTAAACGTTATGCTTAAACGCTATGACTAAGACACATTTAACCGATAAAAAGTTTTCAGACTTTGCTATCGCACCGGAAGTGGTTGCCGGTTTAACCGAGAATGGGTTTGAATATTGCACACCTATTCAAGCAAAATGCCTACCTTTTATTTGTGATGGACGCGATATCGCGGGCCAAGCTCAAACAGGTACAGGCAAAACGTTGGCGTTTTTAACTGCCACGTGCCATCGGTTATTACAATCTAGCAAAGCACCTAGTAAACATCCAAGAGCCCTGATCATGGCCCCTACTCGGGAGCTTGCGATTCAGATACACAAAGATGCTAAAATTTTAGCGCCGCACTGTAATCTTAACTTAGGTTTAGTATATGGTGGCGAAGATTACGAAAAACAACGTGCACAACTAGAAAAAGGCGTTGATATTTTAATTGGTACTACAGGTCGTCTAATTGATCTGTATAAGCAAGGCTGTTACACCCTTAATGAAATTGAGGTAGTCGTGCTTGACGAAGCTGATCGTATGTTCGATTTAGGTTTTATCAAAGATATTCGCTATATGTTCGATCGTATGCCAGATACATCAAAGCGTTTAAACTTATTATTTTCTGCCACATTATCGTATCGCGTACAAGAATTAGCTTTTGAGCACATGACAAACCCAGAACATGTTCAAATTGAACCTGACGTTAAAACGGGTAAACGTATTCAAGAAGAGCTATTTCATCCTTCGCAAGAAGATAAAATTAAGCTGTTGTTAACCTTAATTGAAGAAGAATGGCCAGAGAAAGCAATCGTATTTGCAAATACCAAGCACAGTTGTGAAACAGTATATGCTTGGCTTAAGTCAGACGGTCATCGTGTAGGTATGCTTACTGGTGATGTTAACCAGAAAAAACGCCAAACTATATTAGCGCAGTTTAGCAAAGGCGACTTAGACTTTTTAGTTGCGACTGATGTTGCAGCGCGTGGTCTTCATATTCCAGAAGTAAGTCATGTATTTAACTTTGATTTACCTGACGATTGTGAAGATTATGTTCACCGTATTGGTCGTACTGGCCGCGCTGGTGCATCAGGCCACGCAATTAGTTTTGCATGTGAGCAATATGCATATAACCTGCATGAAATTGAAGAATATATAGAGCACAGCATTCCTTTATCACATTATGATAAAACAGCATTGCTAGATGATTTAACTCAGCCTATTATTCAAAGAAAGCGCAACTATTCAACAGGTCCACGTAACCGTAGTAATAACAGCGGACGTCGCCCAAATAATAGTTACCAAAAAGGACGGTCGTAAACGACCGTTTGTATAAGTAGTAGTAACTAGAGGTTTTTGAACGGTGGGGCAACTTAAACCGCAAAAAAATGTGTACGCAGTTATTGATTTGGGCTCAAATAGCTTTCATATGCTTATAGCCAAATCAATTGCTGGCGGTCTACAAACAATTGGACGTGTTAAACGCAAAGTCCGATTAGCCGCAGGGCTTGATAAAGATAACGTATTGAGCACTGAAGCAATGCAGCGAGGCTGGGAATGCCTTGCCCTTTTTGCTGAGCGTCTACAAGATATCCCAGATAAAAACATCACCATAGTAGCAACAGCCACCTTACGGCTAGCAACTAACGCCGAAGTATTCAAAAATCATGCAGAAAAGATTCTTGGCCATAACATTAATGTTATTAGCGGAGAATTAGAAGCGCGTACAATTTATAAAGGTGTTGCTCATACTTCATCTTGTACTGGCAAACAGCTTGTTATTGATATTGGTGGTGCAAGTACCGAAGTTGTAATTGGTAAAGCATTTGATGCCTTACATTACAAAAGCCTCAATATGGGGTGTGTTACCTATCTTGAACGCTATTTCAAAGACTGCCAATTAAGTAAGAGTAACTTTAACGCAGCCATAAAAGCAGCTCGTACAGTCATTGATGAAATTTCTCCAGAATATAAAACAGCGGGATGGCAAATTGCATCTGGTGCTTCTGGCACAGTGCAAGCAATTCAAGAAATTATGGTCGCTCAAAATCTTGACGATTTACTTACGCTTGAAAAGCTCAACACTATAAAAGAGCAAGCAATTGCATTTAGCACTATTGCAGCGCTAGACCTTCCTGGATTAAGTGAAGACCGTCGACTGGTATTTGTATCAGGACTTGCAATCTTAATCGCACTATTTGAATCTCTTGAAATAGAAAAAATGGGGTTGGCGGGTGGAGCACTGCGTGAAGGCGTTTTATATAGCATGGTTCCGGAGTTTCATAATAATGACATTCGTAAACGCACAGTTGATGGGTTTATGAGTCGTTATCACGTTGATCAAAAACAAGCGTGTCGGGTTTCAAGCCTAGCTATGCAGTTAGCGGTAAGTATTGATAAAGATTGGCCAATTGAAAGTTTAAATGGGTTACCACTATTAAAAGCGGTAGCGCAGCTTCATGAGATTGGATTACTAATAGAATATAAGCAGTACCATAAACACACCGCTTATATTTTGGAAAATACCGATATGCCTGGTTTTTCACAGTCAGAGCATAAATTAATAGTAGCGGTAGCAGATGCGCATCGTTCTGATTTTCCAAAAGGCTGTTTTAATTCACTCGGCGTAAATAGTTTATTAGCGCAATATATAGTGAGATTACTACGGATAGCAGTCATCTTATCAATGCGCAGACAAGATGATGTACTGCCTAAGTTTGAGTTAACTGCTAAAAATGAAGTGTTAGACCTTAAGTTTGAAAGTAACTGGTTAAAAGATCATCCATTAATGGCCAGCGAGCTACAACAAGAGTCTAAACAGCAAGGTAAACTTGGGTGGAAGCTCATAGTAAACTAATTAAAAAGGCCCATCAGGGCCTTTTTAGTGTTTAAAGTAACCATTTCGATGCAAATATGTGCGAACAGTACATTATTTCAAGTTTTCTTCAAAAAAGGGTTGATCTGTTTTCGGATCTCCCTATAATGCGACCCCACTGAGACGGGAAACGCCAACGCATAGCGAGGCACGAACAACTCAGGGTGTTAAGTAAAACTTCGGTTTTAAATCTTCTAAAAAGAAAGTTTAAAACTAAGTGTTGACTAGAAAAATAAAGGGTGTATTATTCGCATCCCTTGAGACGCTAAAGCGACTCAAAACGTTCTTTAACAATATAAAGCAATCATCTGTGTGGGCACTC
>NZ_AUTP01000235.1:0-6134 GCF_000498075.1 Pseudoalteromonas sp. TAB23 | reverse complement strand
TGACGTGGTCAACTAAATTCAGTCACCCTAGTTAAGAAACCATATCTAATGTTTCGGTTCGTTCTTCAAAGTCATTTGGGCTTTGATAATTTAAGTACGAATGTAAGCGACGACTGTTGTACCACATGCAGATGTAATTCATTACATCCTGTTGAGCTTCATAACGCGTTGGGTAATTTTTCCAATGCACGCGCTCTTGCTTCAAACTACCGAAGAAGCTTTCTGCAACAGCATTATCCCAGCAACAACCTTTCTTACTCATGCTACCAATGAAGTCGTTTGACTTGAGCAATCTACGATATTGATGGCTTGCATATTGAACCCCTTGATCTGAATGGATAATCAACCCTGCTTTGGGTTGGCGTTGCCACATCGCCATAGTCAGTGCGTCACAGACAAGCTGCGCTTTCATTCGTGAGCCCATGCTCCAACCAACGACTTTACGCGAATATAAATCAATCACTACCGCCAGATATAACCAACCTTCTGCAGTCCAAACATAAGTGATATCTTGTACCCAAGCTTGATCAGCGGCTTCAACGTTGAAGTTTTGCTCAAGTACATTGGGATAAATAGGCTTGTTATGGTCACTATTCGTTGTTACTTTGTATTTCTTTTTATAACGCACCCAGACATTTGCCTCTTTCATTAACTGTGCTGTTTTGTGACGGCTCACCGGAAAACCGAGTGCATTTAAGACTTTCTGAATACGCCTTTCACCGTAAGTATTATCACTGAAGTGCGCTATGTCCTTGACCCAATCAATCATTTCTTGATGTGTTGGATCCTCTGATTTAGTTGAATATCGCTTTTGATAACTATAGTAATTGTTACTTTTTACACCCAGTATTCGGCACATTACCGCCACAGGCCAGGTCTTCTTGTATTGGGTTATGAACGAGTATTTCACTTCGTTTCTTTGGCAAAGAAGACCGTCGCTTTTTTTAATATTTCACGCTCCATTTCTAGGCGTTTCACTTGCGCTTTTAGCTCTCTGATCTCTTCTTGCTCAGGGGTCAAATTACCATTCCCTCTAAAAGCCTGCCCATCATCATTTTCAGCTTCTTTTATCCACCGACCAAGCATGTTGGGATTTACCCCTAAATTTCTAGAGGCTTCTGCTTGAGAGTAGTTTTGCTCAACAACTAATGCGATGGCATCAAGTTTAAATTCTTTGGAATACTTTTTACGTTTTGTCATTATCGATCTCCAGTTAAGTTGATTATCTCTTAACTGGGGTAGTCGAATCCATTAAACCACGTCACTCTGCTTCTAAACAACCTTAAGAGCTCTAAGCCAGAGTTCAAAGACTCCATAGCAATTTTCAAGTTGTTATTCTGTTTTAAAGTATCGCTGTTGAGCCTATTGAGCAGCATTTCAGGCAATACCATATTTTTAAAATTATCGAATTGCTGCTTTGTTTCATTACTTGTTACGCCAGTAATGGAGATAAATTTTGACTCAGTCATTTTTACTTCTTATATATTTGTACTATCACTCCCTTTAATGGTCATTAGTAAGAGGTATTACAAGGTCTGCCAATGTACTTAAAGCGCTTCTACGCTCTTCGAGGTAGTCATAGCGGTTATAAACTCCAGCAACACCTTTTATCTTATGGTTAAGGCATCGCTCAGCAATATCATTCCCTATACCTAATTCAGCAAGTAAGCTCCTACATGTTCGTCTTAAATCATGAATCACAAAATACTCAACGTTAGCTTTACCAAGCAAGTTAGGATAGGGTTTTTTATTGCTATCCACCTTCATACCAAACATCTTAGCTAAAGCATGATTAAGGGTGTCGTCTGAGATGTAAGCTCTTCGCTTACTTGCTCTTCTTGCAGGGAATAAATAGTCAGAACCACACGCGCGTACCTTTAACTCTTCAAAATATGAGAGAAGCTCGGTTGGTATAGGTATGGTAATGGCTACACCTGTTTTACTTCTTTCTTTAGGCATTTGCCACAGTAGCCCGTCAAAGTTAAATTCATCCCATTTGGATGCAATTAACTCACCTTTGCGAATACCTAATGCTAAAAGTAAAATTACGGCTATATAATTGTCTCTAGTAAAAATATCACTGTGTTTACGAAAGGTACTGAATGTACTTTTAAGTTCTTCTAGTGTTAGACAGCGAGTACGGCTTTGTCCTGAACCACCAGCATCTGATTCATTGAAAGCTATAGCAGGGTTTGATGTTGTTAAATCTAGCTTTTGGGCATGCTTAAAAAGTTGTTTACACTGAAGGAGAGCTTTATTTGCAATTGAAGGGCGACCTTCTGATACAGCTTTTTGTAGAATAGAGCGAATGTCTCGTGCATTTACATCCGTTATCTTAAGTCTTCCTATCTGGGGTTTTATCTCATTATTGAAATAACGAAGTTGAATATGAGGATGTTTCAGTTTATGACTAACCCCTTTATACCAGTCATCAAATAAGTCAGTAATAGTTATTATATGTTCTTCGTTTCTTCTGGCTCGCTCAGCTAGCGGATCAATACCATTCTTTATTTGCTGCTTAATATTATTTGCTAATGCCTTTGCATCAGTCAAAGTCATTTCAGGAAAGTTGCTTCCTTCAAGCGTCATAAAGCGACGGCTACCATTTATAGTATATCGAAGCTCCCATGCTCCACTTTTCTTATTTTTGTTAGGCTTTATATAAAGCCCGTCACTAATACTAAACCTAAGCGTTTTACAGCTCTTAATATTTGCTTTGATTTCTTTTACATTCATTGAGTTACATCAAAAATGGTTACCAAGGATTATAAAAAGTGGTTACCAAGCGGTTTGGTAACCACTTGGACACGTACAATAGGGGGCTAGTATGAACGGTAGAAAACAAAAAGCCTAGAAAAATCTAGGCTTATTAATGAGTTATAAACAAGTTGAAACAGGTTAAAACGTTATTCTATGTTTTGGATCTGTTCTCTCATTTGTTCAATCAATACTTTTAGCTCTACAGCGGCAGTAGTGATGTCACTATTGATAGACTTAGATGCTAGCGTGTTAGCTTCACGATTAAATTCTTGCATCATAAAATCTAGGCGACGGCCACATGCGCCACCTTTTTTAAGGATTTTTTTAGTTTCTTTAACGTGAGACTTTAAACGATCTAATTCTTCAGCTACATCTTGTTTTTGAGCAAGATAAATAAGTTCTTGTTCAAGGCGTGACTCGTCAATGTTTGCTGTTAAGTCTTCTAGCTTTTGAGCCAGTTTTTCACGCTGCCACTTAGCAATCTCAGGCATATGCGTTTCTACAATTTCTACTTGCTCTAAAATCGCATCAAGGCGGATTGCTATCATTTCTTCAAGGTTTGCACCTTCATCGCCACGAGCTGATTTAAAATCTTCGATTACTTGATCAAGACCAGCAATTAGTGCTGTATTAACGCTATCCATATCAAGTTCTTCAGCTTCCATAACACCAGGCCAACGCAATATATCAACAGGATTAATGTCGCCATTACTTTGCTGTTGAACCCATTTAGCGCTATTTATAAGTTGCTCAGCAAGGGCTTGGTTAATTGATAGCTCACCAACATGGGCAGGATTTGCTACAAATTTTAAAAAAACCTCAACTTTACCGCGTTGTAAGTGTTTGCGTAAACGCTCACGAATAACTGGCTCCATGCCACGAAATTGCTCTGGTGCGCGAATAAATGTTTCAAGGTAACGCTGGTTCACTGAACGAACTTCCCAAGTGCCAGTTCCCCAATCGCCTTTTATTTCGCGACGCGCATAAGCTGTCATACTGTGGATCATGGATATTTTCCTAAATTTATAAATACAATATTACGATGATTATACCGTAACACCGCTTAAGCTCTAGGGAAAATTTAATACACTGAATATTTTGCATACAGCTATTTATTTAAATCAGCATGGTATCTATACCCACATACACTTATAATGTCGCAAATTCTGAATTAAGGGGATCGTCAATGCGTCCAAGCGAAAGAACACCTAACCAAATTAGACCTGTTACATTTACACGTAATTATACTTTGCATGCTGAAGGCTCAGTACTTGTTGAGTTTGGTAACACCAAAGTACTTTGTACAGCTACTGTCGAATCGGGCGTTCCTCGTTTCATGAAAGGTCAGGGTAAAGGTTGGATCAATGCTGAATACGGTATGTTACCGCGAGCAACGCATACGCGTAATGCTCGAGAAGCTGTACGTGGTAAGCAGGGCGGTCGTACTATGGAAATTCAACGTTTAATTGCACGTGCACTTCGTGCTGCTGTTGATTTAAAAGCACTTGGCGAAAACACAATCACTATCGACTGTGATGTAATCCAAGCAGATGGCGGTACACGTACTGCTTCTATAAGTGGTGCATGTGTTGCACTTGTTGATGCGCTAACGCATATGCGTGCCAAGGGTATGATTAATTCAAACCCACTTAAGCATATGATTGCAGCTATTTCAGTAGGTATATACAAAGGCCAAGCAATTAGCGATTTAGAATATATTGAAGATTCAGCAGCAGAAACTGATATGAATGTAATTTTAACCGAAACAGGTAAAATTATAGAAATTCAAGGTACAGCCGAAGGCGAACCTTTCTCGTTTGATGAGCTAGATGAGTTACTTACTTTAGCTAAACATTCTATTCGTGAAATCATTGACGTACAAAAGCAAGCATTAGCATAAATAGGTAGGCCACTAGATATGAAAGATTATCAAAAAGAGTTTATAGAATTTGCTCTAGAGAAGCAGGTATTAAAATTTGGTGAGTTTACTTTAAAGTCAGGGCGCATAAGTCCTTACTTTTTTAATGCCGGTTTGTTTAATACAGGTCGTGACTTAGCACGTTTAGGTCGTTTTTATGCATCAGCATTAGAAGATTCAGCGATAGAGTACGATGTACTATTTGGTCCCGCGTATAAGGGTATCCCAATAGCGACAACGACGGCAGTTGCATTAGCAGATCACCATGATAAAGATGTACCGTACTGTTTTAACCGTAAAGAGAAAAAAGCACACGGTGAAGGTGGTACATTAGTAGGCTCAGAACTCAATGGCAAAATAATGCTAGTTGATGATGTAATTACCGCAGGTACCGCTATTCGTGAGTCTATGGAAATTATTGCACAAAATGGTGCAGACCTTAGTGGTGTTTTAATTGCATTAGATCGCCAAGAAAAAGGTAAAGCCGAGTTATCAGCTATTCAAGAAGTTGAACGCGACTTTAATACCAAAGTAATTTCTATTGTAAAATTAGCAGACCTTATTAGCTACCTTGAAAACCAAGGAACGATGGGCGAGCATTTAGCCTCAGTTAAAGCTTACCGTGATCAATACGGCGTAGCATAAATAAAAAGCCTCGCAGTGCGGGGCTTTATTTTGACCTTCATTCATAGAGTTTATTAATGAAAGATGTATTAAAACCAAATGGCTTAGGCCTCAAACGCGTTTTCAAAGCAACCTATTGCTCCTATCTTGGCTTTAAAGCAGCATTTAAAGAAGAAGCTGCATTTAGACAAGAGCTATTACTAAGCCTTATATTATTCCTCACTTCATTTTGGCTTGCTTCATCATTATTACACTGGGCAATACTAATTAGCTCACTGCTTATTATTCTAATTGTTGAATTGCTAAACTCTGCCATTGAAGCATTAACAGATCGAGTAAGTACAGAATTGCATGTATTGTCAGGTAGAGCCAAAGATATGGGATCTGCAGCCGTAACACTTTCATTAACGATCGTATTGATCATATGGGGTGTAAGTCTTTATATGAAGATCGTTTAAGCTTACTTTTAATATTAGTGAAGTTTAAACACCTTTAGTTGTTAATAATTTGCTAGTTATGTTGTGTTTTTAACGTGTTTAGCTCAAATACTCAGCGAACAGCATATTATTTCAAGTTTTCTTCAAAAAAGGGTTGATCTGTTTTCGGATCTCCCTATAATGCGACCCCACTGAGACGGGAAACGCCAACGCATAGCGAGGCACGAACAACTCAGGGTGTTAAGTAAAACTTCGGTTTTAAATCTTCTAAAAAGAAAGTTTAAAACTAAGTGTTGACTAGAAAAATAAAGGGTGTATTATTCGCATCCCTTGAGACGCTAAAGCGACTCAAAACGTTCTTTAACAATATAAAGCAATCATCTGTGTGGGCACTC
>NZ_AUTP01000234.1:0-16480 GCF_000498075.1 Pseudoalteromonas sp. TAB23 | reverse complement strand
TGACGTGGTCAACTAAATTCAGTCACCCTAGTTAAGAAACCATATCTAATGTTTCGGTTCGTTCTTCAAAGTCATTTGGGCTTTGATAATTTAAGTACGAATGTAAGCGACGACTGTTGTACCACATGCAGATGTAATTCATTACATCCTGTTGAGCTTCATAACGCGTTGGGTAATTTTTCCAATGCACGCGCTCTTGCTTCAAACTACCGAAGAAGCTTTCTGCAACAGCATTATCCCAGCAACAACCTTTCTTACTCATGCTACCAATGAAGTCGTTTGACTTGAGCAATCTACGATATTGATGGCTTGCATATTGAACCCCTTGATCTGAATGGATAATCAACCCTGCTTTGGGTTGGCGTTGCCACATCGCCATAGTCAGTGCGTCACAGACAAGCTGCGCTTTCATTCGTGAGCCCATGCTCCAACCAACGACTTTACGCGAATATAAATCAATCACTACCGCCAGATATAACCAACCTTCTGCAGTCCAAACATAAGTGATATCTTGTACCCAAGCTTGATCAGCGGCTTCAACGTTGAAGTTTTGCTCAAGTACATTGGGATAAATAGGCTTGTTATGGTCACTATTCGTTGTTACTTTGTATTTCTTTTTATAACGCACCCAGACATTTGCCTCTTTCATTAACTGTGCTGTTTTGTGACGGCTCACCGGAAAACCGAGTGCATTTAAGACTTTCTGAATACGCCTTTCACCGTAAGTATTATCACTGAAGTGCGCTATGTCCTTGACCCAATCAATCATTTCTTGATGTGTTGGATCCTCTGATTTAGTTGAATATCGCTTTTGATAACTATAGTAATTGTTACTTTTTACACCCAGTATTCGGCACATTACCGCCACAGGCCAGGTCTTCTTGTATTGGGTTATGAACGAGTATTTCACTTCGTTTCTTTGGCAAAGAAGACCGTCGCTTTTTTTAATATTTCACGCTCCATTTCTAGGCGTTTCACTTGCGCTTTTAGCTCTCTGATCTCTTCTTGCTCAGGGGTCAAATTACCATTCCCTCTAAAAGCCTGCCCATCATCATTTTCAGCTTCTTTTATCCACCGACCAAGCATGTTGGGATTTACCCCTAAATTTCTAGAGGCTTCTGCTTGAGAGTAGTTTTGCTCAACAACTAATGCGATGGCATCAAGTTTAAATTCTTTGGAATACTTTTTACGTTTTGTCATTATCGATCTCCAGTTAAGTTGATTATCTCTTAACTGGGGTAGTCGAATCCATTAAACCACGTCAGAGTGTTAATAACTCCTTGTATAGATAAAGACGCTATGCGAGTGACGCAAGCTTAATACTTAAACGAAGAAATGAAAGAGTTGCAGCTGTTATGCGTAATGTAATGTGATACTGATAGCTTTAACTCAAAGATATTAAAGCACCACTCTATCCATAAAGTAGTTGGCGTATCAGATATGATCAAGGTTGAGGGCTGTACTACCCAAGAATATATCCAATCACCACATTTTCAGCTTAAGTAATGAAAAATAATCTTTCGTTGGTATCCATTATGTTTTTTAAACGTCTGAAGAACCGCTAAGTAAATCCAACAATTTCCAGTCTAAAGAAACGTAATATCAACTAGATATAAAAATTTTTGCCTAGTTATAGCGCAATTTACTTATCGTTAAATAAACCCCATATATAAGCCGGTTGGTATAAACACATATCAGGGCAAGTAAAACATAAAAAAAGCCTACTGAAATTTCAGTAGGCTTTAATATTAAACACTTTCGTTTATAAACTTATTTACTAAAGATATTAGAAACGTAAGTTTAGTCCTAAGTTGAAACGTCTGCCGTATACGTCGTAATACTCACCTTCATCGTATGTGCCAGGATTTCTAGGAGGTGTAATATCAAATAAGTTTGAAACACCTAATCTTACTTCGAGCATTTCGCTAACAGTATAACGACCATTTATTGACCATTCTGTATAAGAAGGAACATCATTATAGTTGTTATTTTCAGCAGTCCACTCTCTGTCTAATACTGTTGAATGGCGGTATTTACCAATCATACCTACGTATAAATCATCGTAAGTATAGCCTACCGTTAGGTTACCCTGCCAACGAGGGTATCTTACTTCACCAACTGTAGGTGTTGGTTCATAGCCTTCGCTAGAAACATCTGTATTAAACTCTCTATGCTCAAGGTAACTTGCTAGTAAACGGAAGTTAAATGAACCGTAGCTCGTTTCATACTTGTATGTACCTTCTAAATCAACACCTTTAAGAGAGTAAGATGCTAAGTTATATGGTCCATTACGAACCTCAGAAATATCAAGAGTCGTAGGATCACGGTCAACTAAGTCACAAGCACTATTATCTAAACTAGACGCTTCGTAACAATCATCAATAACACGCTGTGCACCTAAAGAGTTAATTGCATCTTCAACGTCAAAACTCCAATAATCTGCAATTAACGTGATATTTTCAGTTGGGGTATAAATTACACCAAATAATGTATCGTCAGAAGTTTCTTCTTGAAGGTTTGCATTACCTGAATTCACACTTGGTGGAGTAACACTACGCCAATCATCAGATGGTCTCCAATCTCCAACTGTAGTACCTGGGTTTGGAATACCTGCAGCTTGACAGTTAGCAATTAAGTTTGCTTTTTTGCTATCACTCGCTGTAGATATATTAGTTTGGTCACATGGATCGCCATAAGACGCGAATGACTGAGTACCAGCAGAATAAAGTTGAGATAATGATGGAGCACGAACCGACTTAGACTTTGTACCACGGAAACGAAGTTCATCGTTCATTGCATAGTTAAAGCCTACCTTCCAAGCTACATTATCGCCCACTGAAGAGTAATCCATGTAACGAGCGGCTAACTCAAGGCTTAATGAATCAACAAATGGTGCATCCACTAATAATGGAACTGACATTTCAACACCAATTTCATCAACTGTAAATTCACCATCCCATGCTTTTACAAAGTTACCAAACACTAGATTATTCTGCATTGCTGCACCAGGTTCATTAGAACCAGTTTCTTTACGATGCTCAGCACTTAAAGCAAAAGAAACACCACCGGCAGGCATATCAAAAGCATAACCAGAAATAACACCACCAATAACTTGCTGCTGTTTAACTTTAGAAATTGATGCTGAGGTAGTAACGTAATCTAAAGCTTCTTGAGATGCACCATTAAGACCGAACAGGCTCAATGCCTGACAACCATCTAACGCACCAACTAAAGAACCATCTGAATCACGGTCTGCACAACGAATTGCTCCGTCAATTTCTACCGCGTCAATAGCCTTGTTAAAGTTCTCAGTAAGGAATTCACCGTTCCATGTAGTGTCGTTTTTATTGCGACCGTAACTAAAATATACTTCGTAATCGAACTCTTCTAGTAGTAACCCTTGGAAAGAAAGAGTTGTATTAAGTGTTGTGCGATCATCTTCATAGGTACGATTACCGAAACCCGAAGCTAGCTTATAAATTGTAACTGAATCTCTATCAGCTTCATCTAGTTGTGCTTTAGCAGCCGGGTCTAAAAATGCATTATCTGAACGAATCGATTCAGCAAGGAAAATTGGGCTACTTTCTGCATAAGCACTTGCTTTTGAAAAAGAAACTTCAAAATTCATTGAATGATCGTCAGCATAATTATTTACAATGTTTGTAAAAACATTAAAACGATTAAGTGGTGTTGCAAGATCTTGATGTTCAATAAATTTGTAACCATTAGAGAAGCCGTCACCAAAATATCTAAGTTGATTATTCGGCGCAGGTCTTGTTACACCACCAACTATAACGGGACTAAACTCACCATTATCACCAAATACAACATGGCCATCAGGTAAGAAAGCATCACCTGCGCGATCGTAATAGCCTAGTGTTTGCAAACCGGCAAACTCACCTGTAGCTAAAATATTCTGTGGAATTCCATCTGTGTCAGAAACATTATCAGGGTTTAACATCCCAGAAACTGGGTTACGAAGAAAGTCACGGTCTTGAGCTTCAAGCTGTTCTGTTTCTGAGTAAGATAAGCTCGTAATAAAACTTATTTTATCGCTTTCACCACCAAACGTGAATGAAAAAGACTCTTCTTCACCACCGCTTTGTTCTGTAATAGATTTTTTGTAGTTGAAGTCCATAGTATCTTGAGACTTTTTCAAAATAATATTAACTACACCCGCAATTGCATCTGAACCGTAAACTGCTGACGCGCCGCCATGAACAATATCCATACGTTCAATCATTTCAGTCGGAATGCCGTTTAAATCTACCGCAGGATTATCTACAGAAGCACCTACGTATCGACGACCGTTTACAAGTACTAAAGTACGACCTTCTCCAAGCTGACGAAGATCTGTAGTATTTATACCCGCACCAAAAATAGTGTTAGTAGTTGTTGTAGGTGCAGAGCCTACGCCAGATGAAGGCAGCTTTTGTAACAAGTCTGAGATGTTTGTGATGCCGGCATTAGATAGCTCTTCGCCAGTAATTGTAGTTACAGGAGTAGGTGAAACCTCTGAAAAACGCTTAATACGCGAGCCTGTAACCTCTATACGTTCTACTTTTTCAACGCCTTCTTCTGCCGCAATTGAATTTGCAGCGAAAACAGCCGTTGATGCTGTACCAAAAGCAATCGCTAAGCGAACTGCCTTTGAAATTTTATTGTTTAACATTTGATTCTCCCTAGAATACTATTTTATTATTTATGCTTAATTTTTAAAATTAATGCGCAATAAAGCCACTTAATAAGACTAAAAATGCCTATATGAAGGTACAGTAGGACTTTATTGTGTGACGGATGATAGTACTAGAGAAACAAAGAGGTCAACACATTATTAACTTTAAACCAGCAAAAATAACAAATGTATCTTTCACCATTACATTAAAATCAACAGTAAGCAGCTGATTTTATTGAAAAAGTAATATGTGTATATTTAAAGCTTATGTCACCTTAAAATAAAACACTTTAATAACAATAACTTGAATGTTTGTAAAGATTTGTAACAAAGCATCGCTAAAACATATAAAAACATTCATATTTAGTAGACTTATCTAAAGCTGCAGGTTTAAAAAGTGTCTCTTTTATTTAAGGTTGAATAAAAATAACTTTACTATCAACTAGATAGTCTCACTTCTATACCTTAACAATAAGATGTATATGCGATTACTTTAGTCTTTTCGAGTATATGACTTATAGTATGCTTGTAAAATTTATTATAGGAATTGACCCAATTAATGTATAAACATACATAATTACTTACTCCTTCCTTATTTTGCAATCTGAGTTGTTAATTTTATGCTTAGATATGTGAAAAAACCTTTTGAAGTAGTCACTTAAATTTTATCCTGATCTTTTCAGGGTAGGTAGATTATAACCAAGCTTCCTGTGTGGATTTTATGTAAATACCTACTACTGCCCGCATTTAATTTGTTTGAAAATTCAATTTAGAACTATTAGGTACACTTGTCAGATTACAAGTTTGGTTATATTATTTTGTAATTTCGCCTACATCGCGTTTAACCTGATTTATTGATCTAGGCAGCTGCAAATCATAAATAAACTTTCTTTGATATGTCGTAAAAATGTTCATTATCATTTTTATACTCGAAAAGAGCATCGACTGATGAGTGTTTGTTTAATGACAGGAAATTATGAACTCAATTGTGAAGGTAGTGCTTGAACATTTGGTTATTAACTGGACAATATTATTCCTTAATACTTTTTCTAACAATATTGAAACCATCTCTTTATTTACTAATTTTATAACATTCACTTGAGTATCACATTAACCGGTAAATCAAAGTTAAAATATCCAAAGTTATCAGATAAGCTACATGTATCTGATACGGCCTTAACTGGTAATATTTAATGTACTTAAGAAGAGTTTCCCCCTATTAAGTGTAATGCGGGATATCCTCTATATTTAAATTTACAGATACTTTTGCCGGGAGCCTCTACAATGATTATCGCTAGAAATAGAACAACTAAAGTTTATAGTTACTCAGAATAAATAAGGTATAAATTATAAATCACGACAAACACTTAAAAAACTTATTACCATTAAAATCAACCGCTTAATTTCACTAAGAGATAAGTAATATATAATAGTTTTGTAAAACATACGTTATTGAAATACGATAAAACACCAACTAAATACAAAGTTACCACGTTAACAAGGTTTGGCAGATAGTCGAAATTCAATGAAATAATGTAGCCTGGAGGAGGGGTAAGTTTAATAGCAAATAGTTTACTTAATATAGATAACCTGTCCGCATTATTATTAGTACTAACACATCAAGATTTCAAACATAAGTTAAAGTATTGCAATTAAACTTAGTAGTAAAATTAGTTCCTATCTTGGTAAATATTTCCTCTTTTGTTAATTTCTCTCATTGCCTCTTGGTTTTTTTTGCGTATTTCTTCTGCCAACTCTTTTGACATGCATGTACGCTTTTTAATATTACTACCTGTCACCGCTATTTTTTCGCATACCATATTTTCATTACTGCTTAGAGAGTCTTCACTCAGTGAACTACAACCAGATAGAAATAGTAAATTTGAAATGATTATCAGCTCTATTTAGCTATCAACGATATCGACCATACGAAAACTAAAGCCATATCACCGCAGACGAACGGTATCTGCGAACGCTTCCATAAAACGATATTGCAAGAGTTTTATCAGGTGACATTCCGTAAAAAACTATATAGTTCACTGGATGAATTACAGAAGGATCTAGACGAATGGATGGTTTACTAAAATAATGACTGAACTCATCAGGGGAAAATGTGCTGTGTAGAACAACATTAGAAAAATTATTAGACGGAAAATCGATTTAGGCTGAGAAAAGTTTAGCTCAAATCTAAACTGACAGTCACCGATTAATAAACGGGTAACTGTCAGATCGAGTCTGATCTAGTACATTTAATAACTGGCGAGTATCTCATTTAGAGCAAATTCGATGGGTGATTGATTTCTTATTAATCACACTAATACAGTTAATAGCTTTAAATTAAAAAACCCATAGTGAAATTCACTATGGGTTTTATTTAGCTGTAACTTAAAGTTAGAACTTCAGATTAAAGCTTACATGAACAAAGCGACCTAGCGTGTCATAAAAACCTGCAACTGTGTTTGCATTAGAAGCTACAGTATTACCAACTAACGGTGGCTCTTTATCGAAGATATTATTCATACCGCCAGTAAAGGTTAAATGCTCGTTATATGAGTAGCTACCTGAAACATCAATAAAGTTATATGCTTCAATACCGCCATCATCAATTAACAACGTATCTGCAGTTCCTTCATAGTCTACAGTACCGTAGTAACGCCATTTAACACCTACACGCCAATCATCACGTAAGTAATTTACATTAGCTGTGTGACGCCATTTTGGAGATGCGAAACAGTCAGTACTAATAGTTCCTGAACAGTCATAAGCTAAATCCGCATCACCTAAAATAGGTTCAACTTCTTTTTGAATGCTGTAGTAACCATTAATATCAAAGTTTAATGCGCCTTCTTCTAAATCCATTTTGTAAGCTGCTGTAAAGTCAACACCTTCCCATGTTTGGCCGCCAATGTTATCGCTCAAGTTTGTAACAAAACCAGCTTGACCTAACCATAAGCTACCAGATGGGCTACGAGTAACATTGTCACAGAAGAATGCATCGCCTGTTTCAGCACAGTTATTGATAATTCTTTCTGCACCTACAACACCAATTACTTTTTCAATTTCAATCTTGAAGTAATCAATTGAGAAGTTAAATCCATCTAATGGATTTGCAACTAAACCGATTGTAATTGTATCGCCTTCTTCTGGTTCTAGTAACTGATTACCACCTGCAAATTGGTTATATTGACCCGCTGGAGACTCACCAATACCACCGTACTGTGAAGCACTTACGCCTGTATTAGCACATTGGCTAGCAGTAAAAGTTGGACGGTCACCTACAGCAGCAGCATTTGGATCGCCAGCACAAGGGTCATCACCACTCCATAAGCTAATACTTTGTGCAGAGAATAACTCACCAACATTTGGTGCACGCACAACTTTTGCATAACTTGCTCTTAATTTGTATGCATCTGCAATCGTGTAATCTGTACCAATTGAGTATGTAGTATCTGAACCTGTTGTTGAATAATCAGACCAGCGAGCAGCAGCAGATACATTTAATTCATCAAGTACAGGAATTTGTAATTCACCATAAACTTCATTTACATCAATAGCACCATACAAGCTCGGAGACGGACCACCTTGACCTAGCAGTTGACCTTCTTCATAAACAGTATCTGAAACACGTTCGTAATCTTGCTCACGACGCTCAAAACCGAACACTGCAGCGATAGGAGTTGATGCTGTTGGTAATGTCCAATCAAATTCACCAGTAACATAACCGCTATAAATAATTTGCGTTACTAAGCCTGTTTGTGTTCCAACACCAGCTAATTGTGCTGCCTGCTCTGCGGTAACACCATCTAGTTCAAATACGTTGTATAATAAACAACCATCTGCAGTATCACACTCTGTACCTACAGCACCAACGCGTGGAGCAATTTTCGGCGAAAGTAAATCATTTTTATAAACTGAGCTTGATGTTGTTGCAGAGTAGTTATAGCTAATATCGTAAGACCAGCTATCGTTAATCTCACCTTCCATACCGGTTAAGATTCTGTATGACGTATGCTCAAGGTTATCTTCTCGTGGACCACCTTCAACGTTACGCTTACCAATATAAGCAACAAATTGATCATCGCCGTCTTGGCTAAATAAAGTTTGTAGCTGTTCTTTTTGAAGATCAGATAACAATGGGTTGTTATAATCGAATAAGATTTCTTCGTTATAAAAAGTACCAGATTCAGCAATTTGGCCAGCTGTTCTGTTGTGCATAAATGAGAATTCTAAATACGGTCTAAAGTGCTCATTTATTTCGTAATCAATAAATGTACCAAACGTAAAGCGCTCATTTGGACGTAAGAAGTGGTTTACCGGTGCAAAGTTATAACGGTAGCCATCATCTTCCATAAAACCTTGGCCATTTGGATTCAAATAACCAAAAAGATTCTGATCGTAATCAACTTCACCATCTACAACCGGATAAATATCAAAATGAGGATTTGGTGTTGTAGCAGAACCACTACATGATTGACCATTACCACCCAAAGCACACGATGAGTAGTCGCGAGTACCTTGTACTAATTCGTTCTGACGGTTATAAGTAACATAACCTACGGCATGACCTTTTCCGCCATCAAATCCACCACCAACAGTAAAGTCGATGCTGTAAGCTTTACCATCGATTCCAGTATTACCTGTATCGTAGTCATAGCCTTTATCATCCATCAAGCCTTGCATGTATTTATTATCATTGTTGTGCTGGAAGCCAGATGTACCCACATTTAGTGAAATACCATCAAACTCATCATCCATAACAAAGTTAACAACACCAGCTACGGCATCTGCTCCGTATACTGCAGCTGCGCCACCTGTTAGCACATCAACGCGTTTAATTAAAGAGGCTGGGATTTGGTTAATATCAGCAACTTGAGACGTTATGCTACCGGCCTGCATTCTACGACCATTAATTAACACTAGGGTTCTGTTTGAGCCTAAGCCACGTAAATCAACAGTTGCAGTACCTGTTGCGCCATTAGCTAAAAATGAACTTTGAGCAGCTTCTATTTGTGGAAGTTGATTTAAAACATCTTCAACACGAGTAAAACCACTTAACTTAATTTCTTCAGCAGTCATTACTGTTACAGGGCTAGATGTTTCTAAGTCAGTTCTTTTAATTCTAGAACCAGTAACTTGAATACGCTCTACTTTCTCTATTTCATCTTCAGCTGCAAAAGAATTTGCTGAAAAAACAGCTGTTGAAGCTGCGCCAAAAGCAAGTGCAATACGCACCGCTTTAGCTACTTGATTATTTAACATTTGATTCTCCCTGGTGTCACTACTTAATCGTAGCAATCATTATTTATTTATTTTTATAGTTACAGTTAGTTAACAGTAACTAAAACAAATAATAAACAAAAACCACTAAAAAGCCAATAAAAGTTAATGGGATTTTGCAAAAAAGAAGATTAAAACGATATAAAGAATAAATAACGAGCTAAATTAGAATTAATTACAAATATGCAGGTTAAAAACCCAAGATAATTGCCATTTTGGGTACAGTCAAAATACCCCCCCTTGAAAACCTAACCCTAAAGCAACATTTGAGTTCACTATAAGACCAATCATTTCAATTAACGGTACAATCTGTTTTTCTACATAAATTGCATAGTCATAGCTATGAAAGCCTTGATACAGTTCAACTCCAGCAGTTGTGTAAACGAATGTAACAAATTCCCCCCTATTGACCGTAAATTCGCTATTTTTTTTCTGGTGTTTTTTAACTGCTTGAACATGAGGGGGGATATTTTTTTTATAATCGATTAAGTTTTGACCTAATCTCTTTTTAAAAATGAGTAAATGATCAAAATCACCTTGGTATAACTTTGTTGTATAGTCTTTAACAAGGTCATTTATATTTAAATTTCCATCAAAAAGACTAGTAAATAGGTCGAACTGGAATTGTTGAGCAAGTTTAGTCCAATCACTTCTTACTGTTTCTAATCCTTTAAATACTAGTTTTGATTCGTTTGGTTTAATTAATTTACCGACATAGCGCTTTTTAGAGCCAACTAGCTTCCCCCTTATGGTTGGCAAAAAGAAAGGGCTATAAAGAGATTCAAATTCTATTTCTAAATGACTTGTTAAGTTGTGCGTTTGTTTAATCTCGTTAATCCAATCTGTAGTTATCTTTTTAGCTAAAAACACGCCAATTTCATTACACTCGTCGTGGGTTAAATCATCATCCAACTTAATAAATGTAGAATCGGTATCACCATAAATAACGCTATAACCAAGCTCTTCTATCCACCTTTTAGTTTGTAGCATTATTTCGTGCCCTCTTAACGTAATAGAGCTAGATAACCTAGGATCGTAAAACCTGCACCCTTTTGAGCCTAAAACACCATATAAGCTATTCATTATTATTTTAATTGCTTGAGAAAGCATTTGATCTTGATTGTCTTTGGCGAGCTGCCTTTGGGACGCTAAGCTTTTAACAAGTAAAGGTAAGTGATGCTTGTCTCGCGAGAATAGGGCTTCATTAAAACCCTGCACACTTTGGTTTGGATTTTTTAAACCTTCTATCAGTCCAAGTGGATCAATATAGAAAGTTTGCATAATACTGGGGTACAAGCTTTTAAAATCTAAAACAATGACATTTTTATAAAGCCCAGGAATAGACTCCATTACATAACCGCCCGGGCTTTCAAATGTAAGTCCATGATCGCCCATATTAGGGGCAACATAACCGCTGCGATGCAGTAATGGTAAATACATATTGATAAAAGCAGCGACAGAGCCGCCCTTTTTTTCAAGTTCTAATCCTGTGAGCTTTGTTCTTATAATAGAAAAATCGAGTAGCTTTAATTTATCAAAAATTTTATTTACCAAAATACAATCTTGTCGATTATATTTTGCTAAAGAAAGCTTATCTTCATTAAATTGCCTAATAATTTCCTGCAGACTATTAGCCGTGTCGATTAATTTGGACTCACCCAACACTTGATTTGAAACATTAGCTAAAGAAAAACTCTCAAAGCTATATGTACCATTTTTTAAAGTGTCTATTCCATCAACCACACATCGCCCAGGGATCGATACTCGAGTAAAGTGTCCTTTGCGAACATATAAAGGTTGATCTCCCCTACCCAGTAATAACTTAATGCCTAGTGCTTCCGCTCTTTCATGAATAACCGAAAAATCGAACTCAATTACATTCCAGCCAATTATGACATCAGGATCGCTAAGCTTAATAAAATGCTCTACCCCCCTTAACAGCTCAGCCTCATCTACACACCAAATAATATCGAACTCTAGGTTTTCAGCTTCTCTATCTGGCTCGCCAATCATTAAAACACAGTCTAAATTACAGCCCACAAGTCCAACAGAAAACAAAACGCCACTTTCGTTACATTCAATGTCTAACGAGAGTTTATTAAGAGCTGGGGAATACTCATCATTTGCTTTTAATTTTGCCTCTGTTACTAATGTATAACCATTTTGATAAAAAACATTACCCGTTATCCAAGCACCTCCTTTTATAAAGCGCTCCATTAGGTAGCGCTCTATTGGTCGAATATCTTCTTCAAATAATACAACTCCACGTTGCTTTAAAGCTTTAGCAGCAGAATAAAAATGTTTAAGTGATTTGAAGTAGCAGGCCGACATATCTTCTTGCTGAAAGTTTTTTAACCCAAGACTTTTAATATTAAAGATAAGTGACTCAGCTGCTAATATTTTATGCGCTATTTCAGCATCTTTACTTTTGATAAAAAACAGCGCATTTTCGTTAACTGATATTGTTTTTATAGGCCCTTTATCACTACAAAACCACGCTTCGTAGCAGATGCCGTTAGCAGTATCATAAGCATGAGAAGAAACAATAAAACCGGCTGTTAAGTACATTATTACTAAACCTTATTCATATATATGTAAGTTTTTACTTAATTCAAAATGCTTTAAAGCCATACATTCAACCTAAATAAACACTCAGATACTTTATTTGCTAAATTAATCTCATCACTTCTTGTAGTTACACTCTTATAACTCTAAAATCCATAGCACTGTAATTATATACATACTTTAGGTAAATCATCCCATGCTTTCTGACTCACTAAAAAAAACAATTAGGCAAGTACACCAGCATGTGGCTAGCAACCTAAACGATTATCGCCCTCGTAGCAGTCAAAACTACCTTGTAGCCGAAATAGCAAAAACGCTTGCTGGCGAATACCATAAAAAGCAGCGTATTTGCGTAATTGAAGCAGGCACCGGTACCGGTAAGTCTCTTGCCTATTGTTTAGGCGCATTGCCTCTTGCCTTAGCGCAAAAAAAGAAGCTAGTTATTTCTACCGCAACCGTTGCACTGCAAGAACAATTAATAGCAAAAGAACTCCCATTTTTTAAAAAGCATTCAGGCCTCGACTTTAAATTTGATTTAGTAAAAGGTCGCCATCGTTATATTTGTGCCCACAAATTACATAATGCTGTAAACGGCGATAGCCAAACACAAATGGACTTTATGCCAACGCTTACTTCACCATTGAGCGCAATGGAAACCAAGTGTTTGAATGAGCTATATAACGCCTATGTGAATAAAAAATGGCAAGGCGATAGAGACAGTTGGGCCGATACTGTACCCGATAGAGTGTGGAACTTAATAGCGTGCGATAAACATTCATGCCAACGCCAAATGAAGGCCCATCAAACATGTCCGTTTCAGCTTGCTCGTAATCAATTAATGCAAATGGACGTACTGGTAATTAATCACTCTTTATTACTTGCTGATTTAGACTTAGGCGGCGGTAAAATTTTACCAGAGCCCGACAACACCATTTATGTAATTGATGAAGCGCATCATTTAGCACATATAACACGCGATTTTTCATCAGCTGCAGCAACAATTAAAGGCACGATAGAGTGGCTTGATAAGCTCACCAAGTTTAGCGGGAAAATGGCGAAGGTTTTAGTGGGGCAAAGAGCTATTGGGCAAAACTTTAAACTTTGCGACAGCATTAATGACGCGAATAAAGATTTAAAAGTAGTTCGCGATATTCTTGATAATGCCGACTTTGAATACTCAAAAGACGATACTTACCGCTTTGAACACGGTGAAATCCCAGAATCTCTGCACAGTAAAGCAAAAGACATAAGCGAAGCCACGCAAGATGCGCTGCGCTGTTTAAACAAAATGCACGACACCCTTACCCAAGATGTAAGTGACGGCGACATAAAACCTTACGTTGCCGACCCAATACTAGGCGAAAGCGGGCAATATATTAATCGGCTAGAGCAACTAAACAAACTCTGGTTTAGTTACGCAAAAAAAGGCGAAGGTGCTCCTCATGCACGGTGGATAAAACGCCTTGAATACAAAAGCCATCACGACCATCTATTAAGCGACTGCCCTATTGAAGTCGGTTATTATTTAAAAGATAAGTTATGGCGAGAATGCGCGGGCGCTGTTTTGTGCTCTGCTACATTAAGTGCACTGGGCTCGTTCGATCACTTTGCTTACGAAACAGGACTTGCTAAAGAAGAAGGCGTTAAATTTATTAAAGTACCTTCTCCTTTTGATTACCCCAAACAAGCCACTTTACGTATTCCGGTATCTAAAGTAGAACCAACTGATAAAGACTTTAGTGATCACCTAGCTAAAACATTACCAGAGTACCTAGATGATAAAAAAGCGAACCTTGTACTATTCGCTTCTTACTGGCAAATGGACCACGTAACAAAGTTTCTTAGAACAAAAGGTTTTAACTTATTAGTACAAGGTGAGATGTCGCGAGAAGCGTTGCTTAAATTACACACCAAAAATGTAGATGAAGGCAAAGGCAGTATTTTATTTGGAACACAAAGCCTTTCAGAAGGTCTTGATTTACCTGGTAAATATTTAGAGAACTTAATAATTACCAAAATTCCGTTTGCTGTACCTACTTCGCCAATAGAAGAAGCGCAAGCAGAATTTGTACAAAGCAAAGGCGGTAACCCGTTTTTAACGATTACCGTACCAGACGCCGCAAAGAAATTGGTACAAAGCTGTGGTAGACTGCTGCGAAAAGAGAGTGATGAAGGCTGTATTACTATTCTCGATAGGCGCTTAGTTACTAAGCGATACGGTAAAGCCATGCTCGACACCCTACCACCTTTTAAAAGACAAATAGATTATTAATGTTTGAACTCGCACTCGATCCAACAACTTGGGCTGTTTTATGTGCTGTTGCACTTGCCGCAGGTTTTATAGACGCTATCGCCGGTGGCGGTGGCATGTTAACTGTGCCCGCTTTACTAACAGCTGGCTTACCTCCGCATTTAACACTAGGAACCAATAAACTAGCAGCAAGTTTTGGCTCGTTAACGGCAAGCTATACATACTATAAAAAGAACTTATTTAGTCCTAAGTTTTGGGCAGCCTCTATTATTGCTACCGCAATAGGTGCATTGATAGGTACTGTTATTGTTGATCATTTAAGTATCGATTTTTTAAACAAACTACTACCCATTATTATTATTTTAGTTGCCGCTTATAGCTTATTTGGTAATTTAAGTACCACAGAAGGCGATGAACTCCCTAAACTAAACAAAGCGATGAAAATAAAACAATGGCTACAGGGTTTAGCATTAGGCTTTTTTGATGGTTTAGCAGGCCCAGGTACGGGGACATTTTGGACCGCTTCTAATGGCATGCTTTATAAAATGAACTTGCTACTCAATTGTGGTTTAGCGCGTTCAATGAACTTTGTTTCTAACTTTATATCGCTCATCACCTTTGTAGCACTCGGACATGTAAACTTTTTACTTGGCATAACAATGGGCTTTTTTATTATGCTAGGCGCATGGTTTGGAGCACATTCAGCAATACGTTTTGGTAGTAAATTTATTCGCCCTGTATTTAATACTATGGTTATACTTTTAGCATTAAAACTAATTTACGAGGCTTACTTTTAATATGCACCCTACAGCTTTAGATAAACTACGCCAACAAGTTGCAACGCTAAAACAACAAGCTGATCAATTTGATAAAGCTAAACTTTTTTCTAAAAATCGTTACATGCAAGCGCAACCTAGCTTGTTTGACCGCGCAGTTTTTAGTACAAAAAGCATGAACCTAGTCGATTACGTAATAGAAATAGAAGACGAAGTGTCAAGATTACCGCCAAGTGAGCATCGCCATGCTTATACTTACGCGCTTGAACGTATAGGAGCTCAGGTACAAGCTGTATTCAACGTTATTAAATCAACGCCTATTTGGGTTAAAGAAAACAAAAGCCATTATAAACCACGCCCTAAGCAAACCGTTTATAAGCAAGCGGTACAAAAAATAATGCAATCATCGCACGAGCTTTACGACGAATTAAAACAAAACCATGAGTTTGAACGCCGTTTAGTGCTCATGATTGAAGAGCGTAAAATGCAAATGGATAAAGCCTCGCCAGCTAAAGCACAAAAGCTTAACCTTGAAATATTAAGCACACACGCTCGATTAGGCCGCTGCAGAAAAGCAATTTCTGCCACTGAGGATAAAATACAACAAGTAGAAAAACAGCAGCTGCGTTAAGCCGCACTTTACTATGCAGCTTTATTATCATCCATTGTATTCAGACCTTATCCTTGCAGAACGTCATCGATTCCCTATTCAAAAGTATAAGTTACTTAAAACCGAAATAGAAAATCTAGGTGTTTCGGCTATTCACTTTCAAGAGCCTAAAAAAGCAACTAAATCTCAACTTGCGTTATGTCATAGCCAACGTTATATAGATGACTTTTTAAATGGGACTCTAAGCGATAAAGCAATAAAAAAGATGGGATTTCCCTATTCGCAACAACTTGTAGAGCGTACTCTTTTATCAATTGGCGGGAGTA
>NZ_AUTP01000233.1:0-38677 GCF_000498075.1 Pseudoalteromonas sp. TAB23 | reverse complement strand
TGAGCCGCCTGTTTGTAGAATCATGGATTACGGTAAGTTCATCTTTGAAAAAAGCAAAGAACTAAAAGAGCAGAAGAAGAAGCAAAAGCAAATCCAGATAAAAGAAATCAAATTCCGTCCTGGTACGGATGAAGGTGATTATCAGGTTAAGCTTCGCAACTTACGTAAGTTCTTAGAAGCTGGCGATAAAGCTAAGATTACTATCCGCTTCCGTGGTCGTGAAATGGCTCACCAAGAAATTGGTATAGAATTATTAAACCGTATCAAAGCCGATTTAGAAGAACTTGCAGTAGTTGAGTCTTTCCCAAATCGTGTTGAAGGTCGCCAAATGGTTATGATGATGGCGCCTGTTGCTAAAAAATAATTTTTAAGCGATAATACGCACCGAAATTAGCTCAGGTCTGCAAGTAATATGCGAATATTCACCTGAGTTAACCGGTATTAAAGTAAGATTGCGGCATTTATGCTGGGTCTTCACCGGAACATGGCAGTAAGTTAGGCCTAAAAGTGGAGCTATAGAAATATATCTCACGCCTGCTTACTAATTTAAAAGCAATACAATTTGGAGTTATTGCAATGGCTTATAAGCTAAAAAGTCACAGTGGCGCTGCTAAGCGTTTCAAAAAGACTGCTTCTGGCGGTTTCAAGCGTAAACAAGCGCATCTTCGTCATATTCTGACTAAGAAAACTTCTAAGCGTAAGTTACACCTACGTCCTAAGATGATGGTTCATAAAAATGACCATGGTCTAGTTTCACGTATGTTACCGTTCGCTTAATAGGGGTTTTTAGAAATGGCAAGAGTTAAACGCGGCGTTGTCGCACGTGCACGTCACAAAAAAGTTTTAAAACAAGCAAAAGGTTACTACGGAGCACGTTCACGTGTTTACCGCGTAGCTTTCCAGGCTGTTACTAAAGCGGGTCAATACGCTTACCGTGACCGTCGTGCGAAGAAACGTACTTTCCGTCAATTATGGATTGCACGTATCAATGCTGCTTCACGTCAAAATGGTCTGTCTTACAGCCGTTTTATCAATGGTCTTAAAAAGACATCTGTAGAAATCGATCGTAAGATCCTTGCAGATATCGCTGTTTATGACCAAGTTGCATTCGCAGCGCTTGTAGAAAAAGCAAAAGAAGGCCTAGCCGCTTAAGCTTTTTCATATAAGTATTAAAAAAGGAGCCTATGGCTCCTTTTTTTGTGCCTGTAATTTAATAACTTACACTTTTTTATAGCTGAGCTAAATCGGCTTTTTCAAATTAATACCCATCTGCTTATATTAGCTCTATTTATCGATAAAAAGATACGTTAGAGCAGGGCGAAATTCACTATTTAGTTGTTCTTGGCAATTGCTCCATCATTACTCACTCTCCTGGATCCATGCAGACGTATATCAGACATTTTTGGCGCTGTTAGCGTCAGATGTAATCCTTTAAATTGATTAAGTATTTTTACGAGTTGGTATAAATAGTAATGTAATGAATTACTGTACATTAATAACGTTATATAGCCTTAAAAGACAGGTGTGAATGAGTGACATGTAATTGGCTGCATTTTTTTGTTGAATCACCGCAGTTTCCTCATTATAAAAAGTTTAGTTGATATAATTTATTTAATTAAGGCGTTTGTTAGAGAATTTTATGTTTGCAAGTTTACTAGTTTTATCTGCAAGTGTGGCGTATGACGCACACTTACCTCCATTAATTGAGTGGCAGGGGAAAAGCGTAGAGCTTTTACAAAAACAAGGGCCGTTAACTACTGATTTTGAGTTGTCAGAAGGTGAAGCGTCGCCAGATTATGCAAATACAATGGCATTTGTAGATAGATTAGTTGCTGCAAACCCTACTCAGTTTCAATCTCAAACCATTGGCTATAGTAATAGCAAGCGTGCAATAAAAATGTTGATTGCCAGTGAACAAGGTTTTTTTGAAGCAAGGCAAATGGCTAATAGCACTAAGCCAACTATTTTTATCCAGGCAGGAATACATTCTGGTGAAATAGACGGTAAAGATGCCATGTTTATGTTACTCAGAGATATAGCGACTGGTAAGCGCCGTGACATTTTAAAAAAGGTAAACATATTATTTATTCCTATTTTAAATGTAGATGGACACGAACGTAGCAGTGCATTCAATCGCATCAATCAACGGGGCCCTGCAAAAATGGGCTTTAGAACAAATGCTAATAACCTTAATTTAAATCGCGATTTTACTAAATTAGATACCCCAGAAGTTAGAAGTGTTTTAAAGGTTATTAACGACTACAACCCAAATTTATACATTGATGTACACGTAACCGACGGCGCAGATTACCAATATGATGTGACTTATGGCTACAANAATCCGGTATTTTCAAGCGAGTCGCCTGCGGTATCTGATGCACTAAACCAGTTTTTTAAGCCTCTGATTGACGATACGCTAGCTAAGCAAGGGCACATGCCAGGGCCACTTGTTTTTGTTATGGACAAGCGCGACTTTAAAAAAGGATTAGCGGGATGGGTTGCTACGCCGCGCTTTTCAAATGGTTGGGGTGATTTAAAGTCATTACCGACTATTTTAGTTGAAAATCATTCATTGAAGCCTTACAAGCAACGTGTATTAGGAACTTACGTATTTTTAGATGGTGCTATTACTGCGCTATCAAAGCACAGTCATGAATTAGCTAATGCAGTAAAAAAAGAACAGGAATTTGTTCCTAAACAGTTAATAGTAAAGCGTGGCTATGCCAAGCAAGCTGATACGATTGCGCAGTTTAAAGGTATTGAGTATTCATCAAGCATGAATGCGCTCTCAGGCCAAAATGAAGTGAAGTATTTGGGTAAAGCACATACATATACCGACTTACCTATTTATTGGCAAAAAGATGTACAACATACAGTTGAAGTACCTAAAGCTTTTTTTATTCCGCCTGTATATCGCAATATTATTAAGAAACTAAAGTTACATGGTGTCTCTATTAATAAACTTGAAGGGGCAAACACACAGCCTTTAAAAGTAGCAAAGGTGGCAGACTACACGTTTGATAAAGCACCATTTGAAGGCCGTTTTAGAGTGTCAGCAAGTTTTGATTATGTCCCTGCTATAAATGTAGATTTAGATGGTTGGTATCAAGTCAATACTCAACAAAAAGCAGGTGAGCTTGCTGTGCATTTATTGCATCCTGAAGCACCAGATTCGTTTTTTGCATGGGGGGAATTTAATACTATTTTTCAGCGTACTGAGTATATGGAAAACTATGCACTAATTCCGTTTGCACGCCAAATGCTAAAAGACAATCCAAAGCTAGCGCTTAGGTTTGATGAAAAGCTTAAAGATAAATCGTTCGCAAGCGACGCTGATGCGAGATTAAACTGGTTATATGAGCAAAGTCCATTTTATGATCAAGCGTACTTAAAGTACCCAATATTGATGTCATTTGAAGAAGAAGTTGTTATCCCGGATCAAAAAAGTAAAGAAATCTAATATGCAAATTATAACCATACCCGTCACTGCATTTGCACAAAATAGTCGTATTATTTGGTGTAGTGAAACTAAACAAGCCGTAGTCATAGACCCAGGTGGCGACCTTGATAAAATAGTAGCAGCCCTTAATGAGCATAAACTAGAATTAAGTGCTATTTGGTTAACGCACGGGCATTTAGATCATGTGGGCGGGGCTGATATTTTACGTAATCAATTTAACGTACAAATTATTGGCCCACAAAAAGATGAGTACTTCTGGTTTGAAAACTTACCTATGCAAGCACAAATGTTCGGGTTTAAACCCATTGAGCCTTTTTATCCGGATATTTGGCTAAACCATAACGACACCGTGAGCGTAGGTAAACTTAGCTTTTTAGTGAAGCATTGCCCAGGGCATACACCTGGTCATATTGTGTTTTATCAACAAGACAATGAATGCGTTATTGTAGGTGATGTTATTTTTAAAGGCTCGGTAGGGCGAACTGATTTCCCTAAGGGGAACAGCGAACAACTTATAGAGTCGATTAAGACGCATATTCTAACCTTACCTGATAATACTAAAATATTGGCAGGGCATGGGAGCGACACTACGGTGGGATTTGAAAAACAAACAAATCCTTTTGTGAGTGGTAAGTTTGGTTAAGTTACTTATTTGAAGTTTGGCAAACTGCATAAAAATTAAAAATAAGCAGACTGAGTTTTAAAATGGTTGTATAATTTAACCAGTTTATTTGATAAATAAGAAATAAAATGTCTCTAAATCACGTAGATCGCCAAATATTGGCACTTTTACAACAAGATGCTAGTTTATCAACCGCAGAAATTGCTGATAAAGTAGGCTTGTCTCAATCTCCATGCTGGCGTCGAATTGCCAAGCTAGAGCAAGATGGTTATATAAAAAGCAAAGTGGCTCTTTTAGATGAGAAAAAACTTGGCTTTGATATGCTTGTATATGCACATGTGCGTTTATCAAATCACGGTAAAAAGAACCTTGCTGAATTTGAAAAACTTATAATGAGTTATGATCAAGTAACAGAGTGTTACACCATGGCCGGAACAATGGACTTTATGCTACGCATAATTTCACAAGGCATAGAAGGTTATGAGCACTTTGTACGCGATAATTTACTAAGCTTAGAGTATGTACAAGAAGTACATTCTAATGTAACAATGACATGTGTAAAACGTAGTACTTCCCTCCCTTTATAAAAGCACTTCTTTTAAAAGCTAAACCTCTTTTAGTTTAGTTTAACCACATAATGAGAATTGTTAACTGAGCGCTAATTTGGTAGAATTTAGCGCTTTTTTGATACCCATTACACCATTTGAGGAACTCAATGTTTAACTTACTCAGTAGGGCGCCTAGCTCTGCTAAAAACGATATTCTATCTGGATTAACTGTGGCGCTAGCCTTGGTGCCAGAAGCTGTTGCGTTTGCCTTTGTTGCAAATGTAGAACCTTTAGTTGGTCTATATGCCGCGTTTATCGTTGGTTTAATTACGGCTATATTTGGTGGCCGCCCTGGTATGATTTCAGGTGCAACCGGTGCACTAGCTGTTGTTATGGTAAGTTTAGTGCTTGATCATGGTGTTGAGTATTTATTTGCGACCGTATTGCTCATGGGCATACTGCAGATACTCGCGGGTGTATTTAAACTCGGTAAGTTTATCCGCATGGTTCCTCATCCGGTAATGCTTGGTTTTGTAAACGGCTTAGCTATTGTTATTTTTCTTGCTCAGTTAGGACAATTTAAAGTGCCTGATGGTATGGGCGGACAAGAATGGATGACGGGTAACCCGTTATATATTATGCTTGGTTTAGTGGCTTTAACCATGGCTATTATTCAGTTTTTACCTAAACTAACAACGGCTGTACCCTCTACATTAGTCGCTATTATTACAGTGACCGCTTTAGTCATTGGTTTGGATTTAGAAGCGCATACTGTAGTTGATTTCTTAAAAGGAATGACAGGCGACGAAGCTGCAACAATTGCAGGCGGTTTACCTCAGTTTCATATTCCTATGGTACCGTTTACTTTCGAAACGCTACAAATTATTTTTCCTTATGCACTTATTTTAGCGGCTATTGGTTTAATTGAATCATTATTAACGCTTAGCTTAATTGACGAGATTACAGAAACTCGCGGTCACAGTAATAAAGAGTGTATAGGCCAAGGCGCTGCAAATATTACTTGTGGTATGTTTGGTGCAATGGGGGGGTGTGCAATGATTGGTCAATCAATGATCAACATTAACTCAGGTGGTCGTTCTCGCTTATCGGGTATAAGTGCTGCATTGATGTTGCTTGCGTTCATCATATTCGCTTCAAGCTTAATTGAGATGATCCCACTAGCTGCACTTGTTGGTGTTATGTTTATGGTTGTATTAGGTACGTTTGAATGGGCCAGCTTTAAAATGATGAAGCGTGTGCCTCTATCTGACGCGTTCGTAATAGTACTTGTATCGGGTGTGACGGTTATTACCGATTTAGCGATTGCAGTATGTGTAGGTGTTATTGTATCTGCATTAGTATTTGCTTGGCAGCATGCTAAGCACATATACACAACTAACTATATTGACGAAGAAGGCGCTAAAGTATATGAGTTACATGGCCCGCTTTTCTTTGGTTCAGTTAAAAACTTTGCAGAGTTATTTGATGTTAAAAATGACCCTAAAAATGTAATTGTTGAATTTAAGCATAGCCGCGTATCTGATCACAGTGCAATAGAAGCAATTGACACACTTGCTGATAAGTACACAAAAGCAGGTAAACAACTTCACTTACGTCACTTAAGTAAAGACTGTACGCAGTTGTTGCATAAAGCACGCGATTTGGTTGAAGTGAATGTGATTGAAGATCCAACATACAAAGTAGCATCAGACAAACTAGCTTAATTTACACAAAGCTATTTATATTTAAAAAGCGAAAGGTGAATAACCTTTCGCTTTTTTAGTGTATCTACTATTTGTTTGCGGTAAGACTATTAAAAAGCAAGGTAGGCTGTAGTGCTATGCAAACTCATAAATCTATATAATAAGACTATCTAATTTTATTAAAATTAGCCCTACATAGGTAAAAATAATAAAGAATAACAAGCGCCTATTTTATGGAATTAGTCTTTAACTATACGGAGTAAACATCTATTTTGAACTGGCAATCTTTAGTCGATAACAGACAACGCTTTTTTTGGCTTTTGCAAATTGCAGGCTGGATTGGTTATGCGTTAGTAAATTATATTGGCTCTAAAGTATTTGAAATGCGTGATATATACGTATTTGTTATTTTATTAAATGCTTACGCTGGTTGCTTAATGACAGTACCGCTTAGGTATATTTACCGTAAAATTTGGAATGCCTCGCCTTGGGTATTAATGATTGTGGTATTTGGTGCCTCCTATGTAACAGGTACTTTATGGGCTGTCGTTCAAAAATTTAATTTGTGGGAAATATACCGCCATGGTTATAGACCAGAGGAGTGGTTTTATTACCTGCAGCAAGGCTTAGATTCTGTATATATTATTTTATGTTGGAGTGGTTTGTACTTTGGCGTTAAATATTATCAGTTATTACAAAGTGAGCGACAAAAAGCGTTAAAGGCCACAACTATGGCACACGAAGCGCAATTAAAAATGCTTAGGTATCAGCTTAACCCCCATTTTTTATTCAATACACTTAACGCTATTTCTACTTTAATTTTGGTTAAAGAAAACAAAGATGCTAACTTAATGGTAGCAAGGTTAAGTGACTTTCTACGTTATACATTAAATACCGATCCAATAAAAAAAGTACCGTTAGAGCAAGAGTTACATGCGCTCATGCTTTACTTAGAAATAGAACGTGTACGTTTTGATGAGCGATTAAAGGTAAATGTAGATGTAAGCGAGCAAGCTAAAGAGGCTTTAGTACCGAGCTTAATCTTGCAACCTATTATAGAAAACGCGATTAAATATGCTATTGCCCATCTAACAGAAGGTGGAGTAATTGATATAAAAGCACAGGTATTTGCGAATGAGTTATTACTAGAAGTGGGCGACAACGGCCCAGGTACTGACATACTCGATGGCCAATTAGTTAACGCTCAAGGCGTAGGTGTCGCTAATACCAAAGATAGATTAAAAACGTTGTATGAAAATAATTATTCGTTTGTATTATCACATAATACGCCAAGTGGATTAAAAGTTAATCTGCGAGTACCTTTTGAGAAGGCTGTGAAAAATGACTAAAATAAAAACACTCATTGTTGATGATGAACCGTTAGCACGAAAAGGTTTAGCGGTAAGGCTCGAAGAATACTCTGATATTGAAGTAATTAAATTGTGTAGTTCAGGCGCTGATGCAATTGAAATGTGTCAAAGCGAGAAAATTGATTTGGTTTTTTTAGATATTCAAATGCCAGGTATGAATGGCTTTGAAGTAGCAAGAGCCCTTAGCGAAAGCTCAAAAGCATTACCAGCGATTGTATTTGTAACGGCCTTTGACCAGTTTGCTGTAAAAGCGTTTGAAATTCATGCTCTCGATTACATTTTAAAACCCGTTGATGATAACAGACTAAAACAGGCGGTAGAAAAAGTGCATACCTACTTAAAAACGCAGCAAGACAACGCCCATAAGAAAAAACTAGCGAGTTTTGTAGCCGGTATTACTGGTAACAATTGCGAAGAAATACTTAAAAAATTAGCCACTGGCGATATGCTAACAGACAGACGTTACCCAGAATCGCTTGCTGTAAAAGAGCAGGGTGAAATTATACGGGTACCTGTAGCGACTATCCAATGGGTTGATGCAGCAGGTGACTATATGTGTTTACACTGTGAAGACGGACAAACGCATATTCTACGTAAAACAATGAAAGAGCTTGAGCAAGAGCTCGACCCTCAGTTATTTGTGCGTGTGCACCGCAGCGCAATAGTAAATACAAAACAAATTAGTAAACTGGTTACACAAGTAAGTGGTGAGTATTTATTAGTACTTGAAAATGGCCAAGAATTAAAAGTGAGCCGTAGCTACCGAGATAAGGTTAAAGCGGCATTAGCAAGTTAAAGCCAACGCTTTTATTACAGACACAAAAAATGCGAGCTAAGCTCGCATTTTTTATATTCGGCGTTTAATTACGCAACAGTTACAATTTTCATTGTGTTAGTTGCGCCCACAGTTTCCATTGAGTCACCGTGAGTAATAATTACTGTATCGCCAGACTGTAAAGACCCTTGAGAAACTAAAGTATCAAGCGCGGCTTTTACCATACCGTCTTTTTCAGTTTTTGTAGAATCAAAAAATACTGGGTAAACACCACGATAAAGTGCTGTTTGACCTAATGTACTCGCATGACGTGAAAGCGAGTAGATTGGTAAGCCTGAGCTGATACGCGACATTAATTTAGCCGTACTACCAGATTCAGTAAGTGTGATAATTGCTTTAACAGAATCTAAGTGATTAGCTGCATACATAGCAGAAAGCGCAATTGATTCAGCATTGTTAGAAAAGCGACTATCTAAACGGTGTTTAGAAACGTGCGTTTCTTTTTGCGATTCAGCACCTAAACAAACGCGTGCCATAGTCGCAACTGTTTCTTCAGGATAATCACCTGCAGCTGTTTCAGCTGAAAGCATTACAGCATCTGTTCCATCAAGAACAGCATTTGCAACATCCATAACTTCTGCACGTGTAGGCATAGGGTTATCAATCATCGATTCCATCATTTGCGTTGCTGTTACTACAGTACGGTTTAATGAACGAGCACGACGAATAATTAGTTTTTGCTTGCCCATAAGAGCAGCATCACCAATTTCAACACCTAAATCACCACGAGCAACCATTACAGCGTCAGACGCCAAAATGATGTCATCAACAGCTTCTTGGGTTTCAACGGCTTCAGCACGTTCAATTTTAGCAAGTAACTGTGCTTTTGAACCAGCAGCTTCAGCAAGTGAGCGTACGTAGCGCATATCGTCGCCACTACGTGGGAATGATACGGCAATGTAATCTACGTCAATTTCAGCGGCAGTTATTAAATCTTCTTTGTCTTTTTCAGTAAATGCTGGAGCAGTTAAGCCACCACCTAAACGGTTAATACCTTTATTGTTAGATAAAACACCGCCAACAGTAACTGTACAATGCACTAAATGCCCAGCTACTTCATCAACACTTAATTGAATAAGGCCGTCATTTAGAAGTAGTAAATCGTTAGGGCTTACATCGTTAGGTAATTCTTTATAATCAATACCTACGGAGTTTATGTCGCCTTCGCCTTTTTCCATTTTTGCATCAAGGGTAAATTTTGCACCCACAGCAAGCGTTACTTTACCTTCTTTAAAAGTAGAAACGCGGATTTTAGGGCCTTGAAGGTCAGCAAGGATAGCAATATGCTTGCCTAATCTTTTTGCAATATCGCGTACAGCTTGTGCACGGTCTTTATGATCTTGGGCAACACCATGTGAGAAGTTTAAACGTACTACATTAGCCCCAGCGATAATAATTTTTTCTAAGTTGTTATCTCTATCGGTAGCAGGTCCAAGGGTAGCGACTATTTTCGTGCGTCTTAGCATCAATTTCTCCTGTTTGCTTGGTGAAAGCATGTTGACGTTATTTTGTTGACTTAAAATATCTATATTAGAATAAAATATTTTAGTTATGTGCAAACTTCAAAGGTTTGCCACTATTTTATACAAAACTATTGTGTCATCATTATGACACCGGTGTCAGAATGCGTCAATGATCTTAATTTCAATTAGCTTTGCTTTTAGTCACCCCGAGACCATTGATGTTTGATATAATTACGTAGCTTATTTATCTGTAATAAAAAAGCATGTTGTATTGACTCATAATTAGTATTTTATGACTGTATGAGTATAATGCACGCGGTATTATTTAATTTATACACTGAATTTTCTAACCAAATAGTTGTTACCGAGGAGGACACTAGATGCAAGTTGCATTAGTAGGGTTAGGCGTTATGGGAAAAAATCTTGCCCTAAACTTGATTGAAAAAGGGATAACGCTAGTCGCTTATGACAAAAACCCACATGCGGGTGAAGAGTTACTAAGTTGTGCTAAATCTCAAGGCATGGCTGATAGGCTTCACATTGTCTCTGATTTAAGAGACATGGTAAGGCGTTTAGAGGCACCTCGTTCTATTTTATTACTTGTTCCTGCTGGTGAGTTAGTTGATACAGTTTGTAATGAACTTGTAGAGGCCGGCGTTAACTGTGACGATATGATTGTCGATTGCGGTAATAGTAATTATAAAGACGGTATAACGCGTAAACTTAAATACCAAAATAAATTTGAATTTGCCACTATGGGAATTTCTGGCGGTGCAGAAGGCGCTCGCCATGGTCCTGCAATGATGGCAAGTGGTTCTGAGGGTGGTTGGGAACGTATTGAGCCATGGTTTGAAAAAGTAGCTGCTAGCTATAATGGCGACTCGTGTTTTGCACGTGTTGGTCAATCAGCAAGTGGTCATTTTGTAAAAATGGTTCACAACGGTATTGAATACGCACTTATGCAACTTATTGCAGAAGTGTACCAATTACTTCGTTTAGGCACTAATCGTTCTCCAAAAGAAGTGGCTGAGATATTTAATGACTGGTCAGAAGGTCAATTAAATAGCTACTTACTGTCTATTTCTAGCCACATATTGTCACTTGAAAATCATAATAATGTACCGCTTGCGGACTTAATTGATAATAAAGTTGGCGCTAAAGGTACTGGTCTTTGGACTGCGCAAAATGCACTAGAACTTGGTATTGCAGTTCCTTCACTTGTTGCTGCTGTACAAGCTCGTCATTTAACTAATGCATGTAATACAACGGCTGCACAAGAGATGACGTATGCATCTAAACCAACTAACAATGTTGAAATTGATTTAGAAGAGCTAAAAGAAGCGTTCTTACTTGCAAGCTTACTAGCGTATCGCCAAGGTTTAGCGTTAATTAAAGGTGCATCACGTACTCATCAGTGGAAAGTTGATTTATCTAAAACGCTTCAAACGTGGCGTGCTGGTTGTATTATTCGTGCTGACTACCTTGATAGCGTTGCACAAGGTGTTGAATTTATTGATACCCTTGAGAAAGAGTCTAACTCTTTGCGCAAAATTACCGGCCAAGCAATAATGACTGGTTTAGCATTCCCTGTATTGGGTGCTACACAAACGTATTTAGCAACATTAACCACACCGAGTAATGGGCATTTAGTTCAAGCCCAGCGTGATTACTTTGGTGAGCACGGCGTTAAAACCCATAGCGGTGAAACATGCCATTTAACTGACCTAGTAGATATCGACGCTAAAGTTAGATAATAAACAGTTGTTTAAAACGATAAAGGCACGCTATTTAGCGTGCCTTTTGTATTTTTGGTGCTGTGAGATTTAACGGCTTAACTCACCACGTAAATTGTCTTGCATTAAATGACGAATCGTCTCGACTTCTAGCTTCTGACTAAATAAATAATGTAATTTAGTTAAACATGCTTCAAGGGTCATATCATATCCACTAATAACACCAATATTTAACAGTGCATTACCCGTTGCATAGCCGCCCATATTTACATGGCCTTTTAAGCACTGGGTTAAATTAACAATAACGACGCCACGTTTACTTGCTTCTTCAAGTATTGATAAAAAGTTAGGATCTTGCGGTGCATTACCTACACCAAAACTAAGCAACACCAAGGCTTTAATATTGCCATTAACTAAGCTTTTAACCACTTCTTGACTGATACCAGGGTATAAATAAAGCACACCAATGGGTTGAGGTGTAATGGGGGTAACTTGCAGCTCATTTTCAACATAAGGACTAAGTTGGCCTTTAATAAGTTGAATACTAATACCCGATAACGCTAAGGGATCAAGATTAGGTGACGCAAATGCATTAAATCCATCGGCGTGGGCTTTAGTTGCTCTGTTACCTCTAAACAGTTGGTTATTAAAAAATAGACTTACTTCTGCAATTGGATAATTTGCCGCTAGATACATTGCATTCAGAAGGTTTACTTGGCCATCTGAGCGTAATTGAGAAAGCGGAATTTGTGAGCCAGTTACAATTACAGGTTTAGTTAGATTTTCGAACATAAACGATAGTGCTGAGGCTGTATACGCCATTGTATCGGTGCCATGAAGCACAACAAAACCATCATAATCTTGGTATTTATCTTTAATGTCATCAGCAATAAGTTGCCAATGCTCAGGAGACATATCTGAAGAATCTATAAGAGGGCAGTATTCGTGAATATCAAACAAAGGCATTTCATCACGGTTAAACTCTGCGTTGTTCACTACGGTTTCTGTTAAAAAACCTTCAGCAGGAATATAACCTCGACTCGATTTTTTCATACCTATAGTACCGCCAGTATAAGCGATATAAATGCGTTTACGTTTCATAAAAAAAGCCCAGTAAAAAAACTGGGCTTAGTATAACGTTAAGTAACTTTAAATACAGCTGATTAGGTAAAACTATGCACTTTTATTGTGCAACGTTACACACTAAACAGCGTGCATATACACCTTGTGGATCGTTGTAATCTTTAAGGTTTTCAACTTCAGTACTTAATTGGTTAATAACGCTTTGCAAGTTAGCTTGCGTTGCTAACACAGATGTTTTTTGTGTTTGTAAACCAAGCATCGATTTAATAGACGCGTTACCAAAAATGTTTTGAATCATTTTTTCTTGCGAGCTTAAATCTTGTTTAATAGTTTTAACTTCATAGTGATTAAGTTTTGCAAGTGCTGCGGCTGCTTTTATAGCATCTTGTTTATCACCAAGTTTGTCTACTAAACCCAGTTCAAGTGCTTGAGATGCAATCCATACGCGGCCTTGGGCAATTTTATCAACTTGCTCAGGCGTCATATTACGGGCATCAGCGACAACGTTTAAAAAGCGACCGTATGCTTCTTCAACGCTCATCTGAATTACTTGACCCATTTTTTCGTTTAGGGGACGAGTGATAGAAAAACCAGCCATTTCGGTTGTTGCAACGCCATCTGAATAAACACCAATTTTAGATAAGGTTTTTTCAAATGTCATAAACGTACCAAATACACCAATTGAACCTGTAATAGTACTCGGTGCTGCCCAGATTTCGTTTGCAGCAGAGGCAATCCAATAACCACCTGATGCAGCTACAGAGCTCATAGAGGCAATAACAGGCTTACCAGCAGCTTTAAGCGCTAATACTTCTGCACGAATAACTTCAGAGGCAAACATACTACCGCCACCTGAATCAATGCGCAGTACGACCGCTTTAACTTTGTCATCAAGGCGTGCTTTACGAAGTAGGGCTGCTGTAGAGTCGCCACCAATTTCTCCAGCTTTACGCTCACCATCAACAATTGTACCTTTAGCAACTACAACGGCGACTTTTTCGGTAATAGGGTTATCAAATTCAATCGGTGGTTTAACCAAGCTTAAGTATTCACGAAATGAAACTTGCTTAAATGTTTTGCCATCTTCTTGTGCGCCAACTAAATCAATTAATTGTTTGCGAACTTGTTGATTTGTTTTTAAAGAATCAACCCACTGGTGGTCAAGTGCATATTTACCTGCATCGCCATCTGCAGCTTTCATTTTTTCAAGGTATACGTCCATTGTCTCGTCGAAATTTGACTCATCAAATGGGCGAACCGCAGCAACATCTTGTTTGTATTCGCTCCAAAGAGCGCCTAACCAAACACGGTTAGCTTCTTTGGCTGCTTCAGACATGTCGTTCCGAATGAAAGGTTCTACTGCTGACTTAAATGTACCAACACGGAAAATATGCTGCGTTACTTCAAGCTTTTCAAGTGCATCTTTAAAGTAAAGCGGATACATGCCGTAACCTTCAATACCTACGCTACCGTATGGGTGCATAGCTATTTCATCAGCATGTGATGCAATATAGTATTGTGCTTGGGTATAGTAATAACCCGATGCAATCACTTTTTTGCCAGCTTGTTTAAATGCATCAATAGCATTGGTAATTTGCTTAAGTTTGTTTAAATGTGCTTTAGGCATTTCTTGTAAATCAAGCAGCATCACCGTAATGCGATCGTCTTTAGTCGCTTCGTTTATTACTTCAACAATATCGTCGAGTAATATTTCGCTTGGCGCTTCAGAACCAGAAGTTGCATCACTAATTGCAGCTTCGACCGGATCTATGTATGTTTTTTCTTCAACAATAGGGCCATTTAGGTTAAGCCTAAGCACAGAGCCATTTTCAACTATTATTTTATCGTCGTCACTTGAGAGTGACACTAAGAAAACAATTACCAGTAATAAAAACAGAATGTTGAGTATTAAACGACGAGAAAAGTTAATTCCAGCCCAAATACCTTTAAATACCTTTGCTATCAAAATAGCTCCTTAATTTGGTACAGTTAATACATTAGTTCCATCTTAGCCTAGAATAAAAATAAATTTAACTGCTAAATCGTAACGAAGTGTTTATGAGGTGCTATTAATACATGTTTTTATGGCTTTTTTTAATTAAATGAAGGCACATATTGCTTATTACTTGCCATTAAAGCAGAATTAGCTAATGTATACAGGTTAGACCAGTTAACGGGGCACAAGATGTTAGAACAACAATTACAATTAAAACACACACAATTACGTAACCGCTTAGTGATGGGCTCAATGCATACAGGCCTTGAAGAGGGATGGCATAACCGCAAACGCTTACGTGCATTTTACGAAGCACGTGCAAAAGGCGGCACTGCAATGTTAATTACGGGCGGATACAGCCCTAATTTACGTGGCAAATTAACACCTATTTCATCTTCATTTAATAGTTATTACGATGTATTTAAGCACCGCGCTTACACAGATGCTGTGCATAAACACGGCGGAAAAATTTGTTTGCAATTATTACACGCTGGACGTTATGCGTACCATCCATTCAATCAAGCACCAAGTGCAATAAAAGCACCTATTAATCCTTATAAACCTAAAGCGATGTCGCTTGGCTCGATTAAAAAAACAATTAAAGACTTTGCGCACTCTGCCTATATGGCTGAAAAAGCTGGCTACGATGGCGTTGAAGTTATGGGTTCTGAAGGGTATTTGATTAATGAGTTTATGGCGCCGCACACCAATAAACGTGAAGATGAATTTGGTGGCAGCCTAGAAAATAGAATGCGACTTGCGCTTGAAATAGTTAAAGCTGTAAGAGCAAAAGTATCTGAGCAATTCTTAATCATTTTTAGATTGTCGGTTATTGATTTAATCCCAAACGGTTCAACACCAGAGGAAGTTGTCATACAAGCTACCGAGCTTGAAAAAGCGGGTGTTGATATATTTAACACAGGTATTGGTTGGCACGAAGCGCGTGTACCAACTATTGCGAGTATGGTGCCGCCAGGTGCATTTAAAGAAGCATCAAAACGTTTAAAAGACGTGGTGAGCGTGCCAGTTATTGCTGTTAACCGAATTAATACTCCAGAAATTGCTAACGATATTTTAAATGCAGGCGAGGCTGATTTAATTTCGATGGCAAGGCCGCTACTTGCCGATCCAGAGTTTTTTAATAAATACGCAAATAATCAATCTAAGCAAATTAATATTTGTATAGGGTGTAACCAAGGTTGTCTAGATCACGTATTTAAAAATAAACGTGCTACATGTTTAGTTAATCCACAAGCTGCATTTGAGCTAGATTACCCGTTAGAGCAAGCAACCAAAGCTAAAAATGTATTAGTAGTCGGTGCAGGCCCTGCTGGTTTATCGGCAAGTTGTTACTTGGCTCAAAAAGGGCATAACGTCACGCTAATTGACCAAAAACCGCAAATGGGTGGCCAATTTAATTTAGCTATGCAAATACCAGGTAAAGAAGACTTTAACCATACTCTTACTTACTTCACTAATGAGCTTGAGCGATTAAAAGTAACTGTAGAGCTTGGTAAAGCTTATGACGATTCAATGCTTAAAAACTATGATGACATCGTATTTGCAACTGGCGTTAGGCCGCGTGAAGCCTCTATTAAGTGTAGCGATGATAAGCGTGTATTTGCTTATGACGAAGTTATACGCGGCGAAGTAGAGCTGGGTAAATCAATTGCTATTTTAGGTGCCGGTGGTATAGGTTTTGATATGGTTGCGTTTTTAAGCGAACATAAATCGCAAACTATTAGCGAGTTTAAAACGCAATGGGGGATTGAGTGTGAAGCCCAACCTCATAAAGATGAACGTCAATTGTATATGTTAAAACGCAGTGCGGGTCGTTTTGGTAGCGAGCTTGGTAAAACAACGGGTTGGATACATCGCCAAGTTGCTAAGCAGCATGGCGTTAAGCAAATTGCTGATTGCCAATACCAAAGCTTTGATAAAAGCGGACTAACTATTAATGTTGCTGGTGAAACTCAAGTACTGCCAGTAGACACGGTTATTGCCTGTATTGGCCAGGTTTCTAACAACGAAGTGCTAGAAAATCACACAGATAACGCAAAGGTACATGTTATAGGCGGAGCTAAACTAGCTGCAGCTATTGATGCTAAACGCGCTATTTTTGAAGCACTTCAGGTCGCTAGAAGTATTTAACCTTTGTAAATAAATTGAAATAGTTTATCAATTCATGCGGTCTTTGCTGTTTATAGTCTATAACTTAATAAACAGTGAACACACAGGATACGCATGAATAAACTAACCAATCTTTATGATGCAATATTGGGTAAACTATCATTTTTAGATGGTTTACCTGCATTGCTATTTCGCTTGATTTTAGCCCCTGTTATGATCATTGCAGGTTATAACAAACTTGCTATAAGCGGTGAGACAGAAGGTTTCTTTGATAACTTTTTAGCATCTCCAGATGTAGTTCAATGGTTTGGTAATAATGAATGGGGTTTAGGATTACCGTTTCCTGACTTACTAGCTTTTTTAGCTGGCTGGAGTGAATTTTTAGGAGGTTGGTTTTTATTAGTTGGCCTTTTAACTCGCTTGGTCAGTATCCCACTTATGTTCACAATGGTTGTCGCTGCAACCTCAGTGCATTGGCATAATGGTTGGTTTGCAATAGCACCAACTAATCCAGAAACAAGTGCTGCGCAAGTGCTCGATTGGTTATCAATTCCGGGCGCTAAAGAAAGCCTTGAAAACTCACTAGAAGTACAAGACCGAATAGGTAAAATTCGTGGCTTAGTTGAAGAACACGGGTTTCCTGATTATCTATACGAAAAGGGCAAGCCGTCTATTTTAAACAACGGTATAGAATTTTCGGCAATTTATTTTGCTATGCTTCTTAGCTTGTTTTTTATGGGCGGTGGGCGTTTTGTTAGTATAGATTACTGGTTAAGGCGAAATATTGTAAAAGAATAACGTATTTAATCTACTTTACTAACGGCCGCATAGCTTAACCCTTTGCGGCCGTTTTGCATTTTAATTTCTCGGTATTTATTTTTTAAGGGTTTAAATGTTACTCTAGCGTTTTGAATTTTGAGGAATCGTTATGAACGCTATCGAGCTTTTACTTACCCGCCAATCAGACTCTAAACTAACAGAGCCGGGCCCTACGCCTGAGCAGCTCGACATAATTAAGCAAGCAGCATTACGTGTTCCTGATCATGGCTGTATAGCACCGTGGCAGTTCATTGTTGCTCAAGGTGATGCACGCAATAAACTGGGTGAAATTTACCATCAAAGTGCAGTGGCAGAGCAACAAGAAGAAAAAGTAATTAACCGTGCTAAAGAGCTTCCCCTTCGTGCGCCTATGATTGTAATAGCAATTGCTAAATATCAAGAACACCCAAAAGTTCCTCGAATAGAACAAGTACAAAGCGCAGGCTGTAGTGTATTAGCGATGCAACAAGCTGCATTTGCCCAAGGGTTAGGCGGTGTTTGGCGCACAGGCTACTTTGCACAAAGTAGCGCGGTTAAAAAAGCGCTTAACTTACATGAGCAAGATGAAATAGTAGGGTATTTATATATAGGTACACCCGAAGTCGATTGTAAAAAGTCGCCTCGCCATAAGCCAGAAAACTATTTTAGTAATTTGTGAAATAGTATGAACTTTGCGCAACTTACATAGTCATAATTCATTAAGGTTACAAAGAGTATTATTTAAAAGTTAATGACTTGGCTGTAAGAAGCGCTTGGAAGCACTAAATTTACTAAATCTTCTTCAGTTTGTTTTTTAATCGGTTGTTTTTTGATACATTATGGAAAGTCTTAATAAAAATAACGATAAAGAAGACGAAAACTATGGGAAATTTATTTTTACGTGAAAAAGAGAATTGGCTAGCATGGTCAATTTGGGGAATCATTGGTGCTTTTGTAACACTGTATGTTGCAATGAGCACAAATGCATCACATTTTATAGCCGGTTCAGCAATGGGCATGCTTGTGTTGTTAACATGGTGGATGCACCAGTCCAAACGTTTCGACTTTGGGCGTGCATTTAAAGTATGTTGCTACGTTTTATCGCTTAGTGTGCTACCAGCTTTTATGTTTGTTGTAGTACCAAGTGATGATTTAAATCGATTTGATTTAATTTTTCAAGGCGTTACCTTTACTGCACTGAGTATATTGGCTTGTTTAATTTGTTCTTGGATTGCTCGCAGACCAAAACAATATTATTAATGCGTTTAACTTTAGTCCATTAACTACACTTTTATTAAAGTGAATAGCTTAATAAAATAACAAAGTGGATGTATTTCACCCAATAAATTAATATTTTATATTAATTTCTATTTAGCTCTTTACAAGTTATGTATTTAGCCATATTATTCGCGCCGTGCGGAGAGATGGCAGAGTGGTCGAATGCACCGGTCTTGAAAACCGGCATGGGTTTATAGCCCATCTAGGGTTCAAATCCCTATCTCTCCACCATTATTTAAAAAAACCGCCTTATGGGCGGTTTTTTGCTTTGTGGAGTTTCTAAATGACTAAAGCAACAAACCTACCAACCTCGCAGAAATTAATAAAACATCTTTTATTATGGACGGTATTTGGTTACTGCTATCAAAGTGCTATTAGCTTATTAGTAAAAATGGCTATAGACGCTCAACCAGAGTATCCATTAATTACCGGTTTAATTTATGGTGTTGGTTTTAATGTTTTAGCTGCCCATCTTATTACCAAATACGATAAGCATTGGCCAGTTATTGGCTCTGTTTTTATTGGTTGTATAGGGCTGCTTGTAGTGCCATTTTTACTGTTTGGCGAATCAGGATTACTAACAATGCCTCTACTTGTTGGAATTTTATTCAGTTTGCCGCTTTGTAGTTATATTGTTGGCCTAATTAAGCTAAAACTCAGCAAAAACTAGCCCCAAACGCGGTTTATTTTGTGATAGCATAGTCGCGTCTTTTAACTAACAAAACGTGAAAAACACATTATGTCAGATAATTTTACTACAGATGCTGAAAAAGCAAGTTACGGTATTGGCTTACAAATGGGTGAGCAACTTAAGTCTAATCCTTTTGAAGGCTTAAACCTAAATTCAGTATTTGAAGGCATGAAAGATGCGTACGCTGGTAGCGCATTTCAAGTTGAGATCCCTGAGATCCAAGCTGCATTTGAAAAAATAAACGAAGAGATTCAAGCTCGTCGTGAAGAAGAGTCTAAAGTACTTTCTGCAGAAGGTATTTCATTCTTAGAAGAAAACGCAAAACGTCCTGAAATCACAGTAACTGAGTCTGGTCTTCAATACGAAGTACTAGCAACTGGCGAAGGCGAAAAGCCAACAGCTGAGTCTACAGTACGTGTTGATTACCACGGTACACTTATTAACGGTACTGTGTTTGATAGCTCATACGAGCGCGGTCAACCAGCTGAATTTCCAGTTGGTGGCGTGATCAAAGGCTGGACTGAAGCATTACAAATGATGCCTGTAGGTACTAAATGGCGTATCTACGTTCCTCATGAGCTTGCTTATGGTGAACGTGGCGCAGGTGCTGCAATCGCACCTTTCTCAACGCTTGTATTTGATGTTGAGCTACACGAAATCATTTCTTAAATTAAATAAATTTTAGTTTAAGAATTTAAAAAGCCGTATTCAATTTGAATACGGCTTTTTTGTGTTTGTAATTTAAGAGTTTTATACCAATTAGCTTAATTAAGTGATCTGTTTTTCGCTAAGAAAATTGTGTCGATAACAGGGCAAAAATTTCGTTGTTTAGTTGTTATCACTAATTGCTCCTGCATTGCTCTACTTCCGCATCTATGCAGCCGTATATCAGAAATTCTTAACGCAGTTAGCGTCAGGTTTAATCCTTCAAATCGATTAAGTATTACTGCGTGTTGATATTATATATTCTAAAAATAAAAAACCGCATTAATAAAATGCGGTTTTGAAATATATAATCTAAAGAGCTATTTTTTAGCTATTAAAAATAACCACGAACACCAAAGCGGAAGTTTCTGCCAGGTAGTGGGGCTTTATCTTTAATAAATGAGCTATGCACAAAACCTAACTCATCAGTAATGTTATCCACGTTTATATACAGCTGTGCATCTACACCGCCTAAACCTAATTGGTAATTAGCTTGTGCATCAAATAACGTATAGCCGTCCGTTTTTGTTTCAAATGCAGTTACATCGTTTTGATCAAAGTAATGAGTACCCGTCAGTGTTAGTTGTAAGTCACCTAAATCGTACTGTAACTCAGAGCCTAATTTATTGGCAGGGATGCGCGGTAAGTTACCTTCGTCGTCTTTTAGTTTTGCACGAGTTGAGTCACCAAATACTTTAACCATAGCGCTTGGGGTTACTTGGTAATGTGCGTCAAACTCAATTCCATAAAGCTCTGCGTCTTTACTTGTAAACTGATAAACCGCAACAGCATCGTCATGTGCACCAATAGCTGATTCTAAACCATCTTCTTCATCGTAAACCAAACCCGTATTTTCTTGGAAATAAAAGTTTTTAATATCGTTATAGAAAAAGTTAACGGTGTAACCAAAGTCTCCGCTAAAACGTCTAAAGCTCAAATCTAGGTTTGTTGAGGTTTCTTGCTTAATATTTTCTGGCTCAAAATGCGCTTCATTATCTTCAATGTTGTAACCAAGACCTAGCTCATAAGTGCCAGTTGCAATGTGTAAACCGTTTGATAAAAGCTCTGCCGAAAGTGGTGCTCGTTCTGAATGAGAAATACTTGTCGCAATACTATGACCTGGCTTGTACTGCCAAATGGCACCGGCAGAGGCGCTTAAATTGGTAAAGCTTTTATTGTATCCAATAGTTTCTTCGTCGCTATGATCTATTTCTACTTCATCGTGGCTATGCTCGTGTGCCGTGATTTGGCTTTCAATTTTGTAATCTTCTATACGTGCACCTAGCTCTATTGTCACGTCGCCAAATTTACGCTCTTCAAGTAAATATAATGCGTTAGTTGTAGTTACACTCGCGGGTGTAAATGCTTCTTCACCAATTGCATCGTAGTCAGAGTCGCTATAGTGATAGCCCATCATTCCGTGCCAATCAGCAAATTTATGCTCTACATTTAAACGCGCTTCAGTCGTTTTATTTTTAAAAGTAGTACCAATTTCGCCATCTTCAATTTCGCTGTGTGAATAATCTGTATAGCCAACACGTAGGTTGATGGTTTCAATCCAGTTATTATGCAGTGCGTAACTTACAAGCCCTTGCCAGCGATCTTGCTCTAAATGTGCGTAAACTGGCTCTTCTTCAGTTTCACCTTCGTGATCGTGATGATGCTCATGCCCAGGAATACCGTAATCAGTATCAATGCTACCGTAAGAAAAACCAATCGTTAAGTGATCGCCAACATAGCTGGTACCAAAGTTGAGTGTTTCGCTATCAATAAAAGTATTTTCTACCGAGCTTTCGGTTTCAACATCGCCATCATCGTGGGCAATAGTAAAGGTAGGTGTTTGGTAATCATCGCCGCTGCGCTTGGTACCATCAAAATGAAAGTTAAAGCCTTCATTACCTGTTTCAAGTTTTGCAGCTACGGTGTTTGAATTTGACACCGTATCGTGGCTGTATTCAGCAGCGCCTGTAAGCTCGTCGATGTTGCTAGTAGGAATACGGTTATCAACCACGTTTACAACGCCACCAATTGCACCAGAGCCATAAAGTAGGGTACTTGGACCGCGCAACACTTCAATTTGTTCTGCCGCTAGGCTGTCGCTTGATGTCGCGTGGTCTGGGCCAATACGCGACGCATCGCTGGCATCTAATCCATTTTGTGTGATTTTAACGCGAGGGCCATCTAAACCACGAATAATTGGGCTTGATGATACAGGGCCAAAGTAACTTGCATTTACGCCTGGTAAACCTTTAAGAGTTTCGCCAAGTGTTGGTTTAGATTTATTTCTTAATTCATCACCTGAGAGCACGCTTACTGGCGATATCATTTCTAGGCTGTTCTTATGAAGTGCAGAGGCATAAACAACCACTGTTTCAACCGATGTTGGTTTAAGTGACACAGACAGATTATTTGAAGATTCGGTAACAGTAATACGAGAGTCTATGTAGTTGTCTTTACTAATATGTAATTGGCTGTTTGCATCTATATCGATAGCAAACTCGCCTAAATCATTACTTTTAACGCTTTGGTTTTTGCCATGGACATGGATAGAGGCATTTTTAATTAGTTGATTTTTATCATCCATTACTTTACCAGTAACGGTTGCAGCCAAAGCTGATTGAGAACATAAAACAGAAAAAATAGCAGAGGAGATTAATGTTAACTTTGTCATGGATATATTGGTTCGTGGTTATTATGTTGTGATATAATATAACACCGCAAAATTAACGAATCAACAATGTTATAGTATAACTTTGTGTTTTGCGATGAATAATCAAAAAATGACGATTAAGCCAATATTATAAAAATTCAAATAATAGGTTTGTGAATAGGAAACTTATCTATTTGACCGAAGAACTCATAGCGCTAGCCGGTAAATCTATGTATTTAATAGCGGCTATCTATCATTATCGCATCTAGTTTATGCTGCGCTCTTGTCTGATTTGTTATATCTACAGATTCAATCATTTCGCATTCGTCACGGATCATCTCTGAAATAAGGCTAGGGTAGTGGCGGCAGTCTTCTGGGCGGTCGAGGTAAATACTGCAGGTATACATATATTTAGCGAGAGGATCTTTTTTAGGCGCAATTTCTAAAAATGGGCACACTTGAAGTCTTAAGCCTGTTTTTGGGTCAAACCAAATTTCGTTGTTTTTAACGTATTCATAAATTTCGGGGTTAAAAAGCTCCCATAAATCTATTTCTTCTTTTGTTGCGCTTAAATCGCCGCCGCCATATTTAATACAGCATTTACCACACTGGTTGCATTCTTTCATAATTGGCTAATTTAGTTGGCTGTTAACGAATTTAAGTTAGTTATTAGTGTAGCACCAAATTTATTATTAACGCTCTACTGAATTTACCCATCCTTTAATTTTTGGGTGTGTAAACAATAGTTAGATACAATAACTTAAGTTAAAACCCCTTGTTACATTTTATATAGTACAGGCTTTATTTAATGGTTTACTCTAAAGGTAGCGAAAATGTTACAAACCCCGCTTGAGCAACTGTGTGATTGTTAAATGTTGCTGAGCGCAGATACCTAAGCAGGGCGTTATTATGAAAGAGGCTGTCACTAAGTTAAAAACAGAATTTAATGCAAAGTTATTGTATTGGAACAATCTTAAAAGTAGCAAAGCTAAAGCGGCAATCATCCTATTATTTTCAGTTGTCATTGCACTTAAAGTGTTTACGACCATTTTTACATTGGATTGGGTTGCAAGTTTATTCAGCGTGTAAGTTTACCAAGAGTAATTGCGATAAAGTTTAATCACAGAGTGTTTAACGCCTACGCGATGTTCATTATTAATGTATTATTACGCTATACACCAAATTAAATAAATCAGTTGTTTAAATACGTTTTATAATGACTGTAATGATACATTTTAGCTAAATTGAGTGAGTAAATGAGTTTAGCTGCATTAAAGGATAACCAGTGATGATGAATACAAAAATATATAAAGCGGTACATGATCTAGCAGAAGACTTAATGGCGGCGGCTAACAAAAATAACCGTGAAAAGTTTGAGTCGTTATTTGCTCAATTAAAAGCTATTTGTATTGAAAACGAAAACACCTCAAAAGATCACCCTGTACAATGGGAAACCTTAGCTGATTTTACCGAAGAGTTAGAAGAGGCAATTACTACTTACGAAAAAGCATTAGAGAAGTCGATTGCGATTAATAACAAAGATCACATGTCGTCGGTTTCTTTTTCAATGGCTACATTACAGCTTGAGCTTGGCCAAAAAGATGAAGCTATTAAAAACCTTCAAAATGCTAAAGTCAGCGCCAATAAAATTGAAGACAAAGAGCTTAAAGCTGAAATACACGACCTACTAGAGTCGCTTATTGAAGAAGAAGGTTAAATACATAAAAGCATAACTTATCCATATTAAATGTGATTTTTGTGGATTTAACTTGAGCTTAATAAAGCGCTGATGGTTTATACCCTCAGCGCTTTATTATGTTCGCTATAAATACTAAACCAAAAGAAAAGGCTTACTATTGAGCTAGCTTATTCATAAAATCGATAATGTACTTTGCAATTTCTACTGGTTTTTCTTCAACACTAAAGTGCCCTGAATCGAGTAAATACAGTTCAGCGTTCGGTATATCTTTTAAGTATGCTTTAGCGCCTGCGGCTATAAACGCAGGATCGTTTTTACCCCATACAATTAACGTTGGTGGTTGGTACTTGCGTAAATAAGCTTGCCACTTTGGATAGTCGAGAAGGTTGTTGTAGTAATCTTGTAGCAATTGCACTTGAATTACTCTATCGGCTTTGGTTTGTAAAAAGTGAAGATCATGCGTCCAGCTATCTGGGCTCATCACTTCTGGGTTACTTTGTACGTCTCGTAAATACTGCTTATTAATAATGGCTTGCTCGGATGTGAACGAATAAATTTTATCTTGCTGAGCTTTCGAACTATCTTCATTCGCGGCTTTAAAAAACGCTTGCCTCGTTAAGGTTAGCCCCTCCAAATACGCATTACCATTTTGTACAATAAGTGCATCAAGTTTATTAGGGTTATTTAACAACATTCTAAAGCCTACAGGTGCTCCAAAGTCTTGTATATATAGGCTGTAGCGCTTTACTTTAAGCGTTGTTAGTAAGCCTTCAACGTATTGAGCTAGTAATTCAAAAGTATATTTTTGAGTTTCTGGGTTTGGGCGTTCGCTGTATCCTGAGCCTAAATAATCGGGTGCAATTACATGATAACGACCTGATAAAAGCGGGATCAATTCTCGGTAGCTGTGTGAAGACGACGGATAGCCATGTAAAAGCACAATGGTTTGCTTATGCTGGATGCCAGCTTCTCGGTAAAATATCTTTTTACCGTTTACATTTGCATATTTGTAAGTGGTTTTTGAAGGCCATACAGCATCAGCTGCATATACTTTGGCGGTAAGTGTAGACATTGAAACTAATAAAAACACAATTAATGAGACGATGTGAGCAGGTTTTACTTTAAGATTTTTTTGTATATCTGGGTGCATAAGTAAACTCGTTATTTTTGGTAATGACGCTTTATTAATTTACCAGACCCGTTATTTACACAATTGTATTCAGTTAATAATTACAAGTTACTACTAATAAGGACACAGTAACAATACCTGTGTTTTTAAAGCACATTACCAAATATATAGTTGATTAGAGGGTAAGTGTTTTTTTAGCAGCTTTTTGTACTTTAAAAAGAGATTCGTTAATTTACTTTTGTTACAATTGAGTTGTTGGCTTACAACATTTATACAATGCTAAGTGAGTATTTTGGAGAAAGGACGTGCTCGAACAAATAGAACAATGGATTGATGCAACAAATATTAAATACAAAAACCAAAGAATTAGCTGTGAAAAATTTGCCAGTGAGTTTAATGGGTTTTATCCTACCGAATTTTTAAAAAATGCCTTTTACGTTATTGTCGATGAAATACCCAAACCTAACTTTCCTTTTTTGCGTGAAATGGGATTAGACGATTTTATTGACATGGATGCCGCAGGTACTACATACAAAAACACTTATTACATGCTTCCTTACGTAGCTGATAATTTAGCTGTGCATTTTCATGAACTTGTTCACGTAGCCCAATGGAGTGAACTTGGCGCCGAGGCTTTTATGTTGCGTTACATAACCGAAATTCAGCAGGTTGGTTATGCAGCTGCGCCACTTGAAGTCATGGCGTATGGTCTTGATAAGCACTTTACAAATAATGGCAAGAAAATAAACGTGCCTAAACTCGTGGTTCAAGCGTTGTAGTTAATTAACATTTTCAAAGGATTGCATATGACACGCTTTACTGTTTTTTTACTGAGCTTACTTAGTGTAAATGCCTATGCGGCATCGTTTGATGACGATATTGTGGCTGCGTTACTTGAAAGAACAACACATAACGTTACCTACGATGGGTCTTATCGCTCTATTGCTTATCCGGGTGGCGATGTGCCCGCTAATGTAGGGGTGTGTACCGATGTAGTTATTCGATCATATCGACTTTTAGGTATTGATTTGCAAAAGCTTGTGCATGAGGACATGTTAAAAAGCTTTGAGCTATATCCCTCTAAGCATATTTGGGGTTTAACCAAACCGGATAAAAATATAGACCACCGCCGTGTGCCAAACTTACAGGCTTACTTTAAAAATCATGGCCAAGTGCTCGCTAAATCAAGTAACGTGAACGACTATAAAACGGGTGACATTGTAACGTGGATGCTGCCAGGTAATTTGCCGCATATTGGTATGGTTGTGAATGAGTTAGCAAAAGACACAGGGAATCCATTAATTGTTCATAATATTGGTCGAGGACCTGAAAAAAGCGACATGCTTTTCGATTTTAAAATTACGGGGCATTACCGTTTCGTCCCACAAGAATATAAATAACCAGATTATAAGTATGAGTTCTCTCATTTATTGATATTGCAGTATAAAGAAAAAGGATTTTGAACGTGAATACAAAAACCGATTCAAAAGAGGCTAACCCAAAAGAGGTTAATCTTAAACAAAGTAAACTCGCTCCCAAAATAGCTAGTTTATTTATGAGTATTGCTTTTTCAGCCATAGGAACGGGTTTGTTTAGTTTGGTTGCAAGCTTACTTGGCAACGTAAATGTAACCGAAAAAACAGTTGGCAGTGTGTGGGTTTTACTGACCACATTTTTTGTTATTTTAAATGTATTTGGTGTCATTATTTGGCATAAACCGAAATGGTTAATTACTGCTATAAATAATGTGCTTAGGTTTGCTAAAGAGCGCAAAACAGCATTTTTTAGCGCCGTGCTAATGTTGATATTAATTATAGCAGGCTATTGTTTTTTTCTTTCCTTACCACAGCCAATTAGTTACAAAGCAACTCACTCTACACCTGCTGTTACCACTTTATCTGAAGTTTTAAACCCTGAACCGCTTTATATTGATTTTACTCCCGTTTTAGATGATGTAGAAAACACGGATGTAGTGTCTTACTCTGTCGCAAAGCTTGCGCTTGTTGGCAAAGTGATTCCCACAGGTATAAAAGTCACGCCTGAGCTAATTGGTGAGTGGTCTTGGAATAGTGAAAGCCAGCTTAAATTTATCCCAAAACAAGATTGGTCAGCAGGGCAAGAATATAAGGTACGTTTTGATTCATCTATTTTTAAAAGTGATATACATCTAAGCGATAATGAGCATGTATTTAAAACTCCCAACTTTGAATTAACACTAAGCTCGCTCGCTTTTTATCAAGATCCTAACGTTAAAAAAAGTCACAAGGTGGTTGCAACATTAAAAGCGACTCACCCAACAGATATAAGCACCATAAAAAATAATTTAAAGCTGACTCAATCACTTGAGCAAGATGGCAAGAACGAACTCGCACAATATAAATTTGATGTTACTTACGACAAGCATCAACGAGAGATTTACATTACTTCAGAGCAAATACGTATTCAAGATACCGAAAGCTATCTGTATTTTGTTCTTAATAACGGTGTAAAGCCGGTTATGGGTCCTTCTCAAACAACAGAAGAGATTAAAGACGCCGTGTTGATCCCAAGTGTAAATAGCTTTTTTAGAGTAAATACGGCCAATGTGTTGATGGTAAAAAATACGCAAGGGGAGCCCGAACAAACACTTGTTTTAGACTTCACAGATGATATTTCATCGCAAGATGTGGTTAGTAAAACGATTGCTTACGTATTACCGGCTAAAGATTCAAAAGGTAATTATAAGTACTTCAGTAGCCCACGAGAAGTTACTGATGCAGTGCTTAAGCAATCTCAAAAAGTTAAGTTAAATGCGATTCCTACCGCGCAAGATACAACTAAGTTACACAGTTTTACGTTTGACGCCCCTCAAAACCAGCAAGTTTATATCGCGATTGATAAGGGATTAAAGTCGACGGGTGAGTTTACGATGGTGAATAAATACGACACTATTTTAGATACGCCGGCTTATCCGACACAAGTAAATATTATGTCTAAAGGGTCTATATTATCAAAAAATGGCGATCATAAATTGTCATTTTTGACCCGCGGTGTAAACGCACTTCAAGTTAAAGTAGGTAGGGTAGAAGCCAATCAAATTAACCACCTTATAAGTCAAACCAGTGGTGATATTTCTAATCCAGAATTTAATAATTATTACTTTACAGAAGAAAACATAAGTTCAATTTTTACCAGACGAGTTAATTTAAAATCGGAGCACCCTAAAAAAGCGGTCTATTCATCTATTGATTTGAGTAGTAAGTATAATGAGTCAGTTGGTTTAGGCTTATTTTTTATAAATGCTCAAGCGTTAAATACAGAAGATAATTACGTATATGGACCCCAAGAAAAACGACTTATCCTTATTACTGATTTAGGTATTTTGGTAAAAAATAATGCAGATGGATCTCGCGATATATTTGTCCAATCTATTGAAACAGGAAAACCGGTAGCAAAAGCGAAGGTGTCGTTATTGGGTAAAAACGGATTAGTTATTTTAAATGCTAAAACAGATTCTGAGGGGCACTCATTTTTCGACAACACAACGTGGTTTACTGATGATCAAACTCCCGTTGCTTTTGTAGTCGAAACTAAAAGTGACATGTCTTTTATTCCTTATAATCGCTATGCTCGAATGGTTAACTACTCTCGGTTTGATACCGGCGGTGTAAGTTCTGGGCTCAGTGGTAGTAATAAAATAGATGCGTTTGTTTTTTCTGACCGTGGAATTTATCGACCAGGCGATAGTGTTAAACTTGCCACGATTGTTAAGCAACAAAACTTTGCAAAACTGGGCGATATACCGCTTGAACTTATAATTACCGATCCTAAAGGGACAACTGTTTATAATAAACGAGTGAGCTTAGATAAGTATGGATTGCTTGATTTTGACTTTAAAACACAAAATAGCGCCAATACCGGAACGTATTATGTATCGGTCCAACTTATTAAAAATAATAATAGCCGCGACCAATTAGGCAGTACTCAGTTTAAAGTTGAAGAGTTTGTACCAGATAGATTGAAAATTAGTAGTCAATTTTCTCAATCATCTGCAAAGGGGTGGGTAAACAGCTCAAAATTTAAAGCATTGGTGAGCCTTCAAAACTTATTTGGTACACCTGCTCAAAATAGACGTGTTACTGCTGATTTACATTTATCTCCAGCTGGTTTTTACTTTAATGAATACAAAGATTATGTGTTTTCTGATCCCCACAGTGAAGGAAAAAATATTAGACACAGTTATGAATCATTAACCGAAACCAAAACTGATGAACAAGGCAAGGCAGAATTTGATATTGACTTAACCCGCTATGAGGCAGGTACTTATCAGTTAAATTTTACAGTTCAAGGGTATGAAGAAGGCGGTGGTAAAAGTGTTCGCGCAAGCAGTTCGGTGCTTGTTTCGCCAGTTGAGCAATTAGTTGGTTATAAAGCCGATGGCGATTTAAGCTACATATCAAAAGAGTCAAAACGTGTTGTAAAATTTATTAATATTAATTCAGAAACTGAGCAAGTAGCTCGTGATGATTTATCGCTAAATTTAATAGAACAACAATATGTGTCTACGTTGGTGCAACAAAATAACGGCACTTATAAGTACCAATCGGTTAGAAAAAACAAACAGGTATCAAGCAATCCGTTTTACATTAAACAAGATGGCGCAAACTACGAATTACCCACTGCTGAACCAGGTGATTACTTAATAGAACTCGTTGATGGCAAAGGGAATACCGTTAGTAGGGTATCGTTTACGATAATCGGCACGGGTAATTTAGCGGGTAAGCTTGAAAAAAATGCTGAACTGCAAGTTCAATTAAATAAACCGGATTACAAACCTGGCGAAACAATCGAAATAAGTATTGTAGCGCCTTATGTTGGCTCGGGTTTAATTACAATTGAAACCAATAAAGTACACGCTTTTAAATGGTTTGAGAGTAAAACAACAAGTAGCATACAAACAATAACGTTACCTCAAGGGATAGAAGGCAATGCCTATGTTAATGTTTCATTTGTTCGAAGCCTTGAATCGAAAGAAATATTTACAAGTCCATTAAGCTACGCAGTCAAACCATTTGCGATTGAACGTAGTAAACGCGCAATAGATTTTGACGTAAACATACCTGATAAAGTAAAACCAGGTGACGATTTAGTCATTTCATATAGTGCCAAATCACCTTCACGTGTTCTGTTATTTGCTGTAGATGAAGGTATTTTACAAGTGGCGAATTATCGGACGCCAAAGCCGTTAAATCACTTCTTACAAAAACGTGCTTTAGAAGTCGGTACTATGCAAATTGTTGATCTTATTTTACCTGAATTTAAACTAGTGCAAGAGCTTGCAGCTGCGGGTGGTGGTTATGCTGACTCAATGGCAATGAACCGCAAGAGCAAGCAACTTAACCCGTTTTCTCGTAAGGTACAAAAACCAGTCGCATTTTGGTCTGGTATTTTATCGGCTGATGCTAAAACGAAAAAACATACGTTTACTATCCCAGATACTTTTGCAGGTCAGGTACGTGTAATTGCTATTGCCGTAAATGACGAGGGTGCTGGTGTTAAAGAAAGTACAACACTTGTGAAAGGGCCCTTTGTATTAACTCCTAATGTATTAACGACAGCAGCACCAGGCGATGAGTTTAATATTGTACTTGGTATTGCTAATGGCGTTGAGGATTCAGGTAAACAACTGCTAATTACGGTAGAAGCGCTTACTTCAAGCAACATTGAAATAATAAGCGATAAAAAATTAACGCTAAATATTGATGAAAAATCAGAAGACACATTAACGTTTAGAGTGAAAGTGCTTGATAAGCTTGGCGCTGCGTCAATTACATTTACTGCGTTATCGGGTGACAATGTTAGCCAACGCACGGCAACGTTAAGTGTGCGCCCTGCGGTTGTATTTGTTAGTAGCTTTGAAAGTGGCTTTAGTGAATCAGGTAAAAAAGAAATAGCGGTTTCGAGACAGCTATATCCTAACTTATCACAAAATAATATTACCGCTTCACAAAGCCCGTTAGCGCTTGTTGATGGTCTTATTAGTTATTTAGATAACTTTCCTCATATGTGTACCGAGCAGGTAGTGAGTAGTGTGTTTCCGGTGCTGAGTTATTTAGAACACCCGAGTTATATGGGCGATGTATCTTATAAACATGAGCGTATAAACAACTTAATAGATACCCTTCGTCAACGTCAGTTACCTGATGGCAGATTTATGTTATGGCCGGGTAATTCTAGTGCATCTATTTATTCTTCTCTTTATGTTATGCATTTTTTATTAGATGCAAAAGAAGCGGGCGTAGCAATACCTTATGATATGTGGAGCAGTGGTTTTGAAGGTGTGCGCAGTATAGCGAGCGGATCTTTAGAGACGAATGACAGAAACCGCGCTTATGCTATTTATTTGCTAACACGACAAGGTGAGGTAACAACTAATTACTTATCTGATTTAGAAAAAAGTGTAAATGCGAGTAATAGCAAAGTATGGCAACAAGATATAACGTCCGCGTTTATGGGCGCAACTTATCAGCTATTACGTGCAAGCGATAAAGCGCAAGCACTGATCAATAGCTATAAAATTGGGCAAGATACCCAACACGATAATTGGGGCGCTTACGACTCACGTTTAGCTCACGACGGACAGTATATTTATTTGTTATCAAAACATTTTCCTGCTCGCTTAAAGCAGTTAACTAAAGATGATTTGTTTAATGTCGTTGACCCTATTTTTAAAGCAGACTACAACACGTTGTCGTCTGCTTGGTCTGTACTTGCTATGACGGCATACTCAAAAGTTGCGTTATCACAAGCCCAGCCTGAAGATGTAAAAATAATGGCAACAACGACAATGGCAGAAAAAAAGGCATTAGACGTAACCTATACACCTTATCCTAAAGCCTCGTTTTTAAATGACGTTAAAACGCTTGATGTATTAGCGCCACCTCGCTCATTTTACATGATGAGCCAAGCTGGTTTTGATACAAACGTGCCACAAAAGTCATTAAGTAATGGTTTAGAAGTTGTCAGAGAATACCAAGACGATAAAGGTAATGTGATAACCACCGCTGTTCAAGGTCAAGAACTAAACGTTGTATTACGAGTGCGTAGTACAACGGGTAAAAATATTTCGGATGTTGCTGTTATTGATTTACTACCTGGTGGGTTTGAAGTACTCAGAGACAGCGTTCGCAATAGTTATAATCGCTGGACCTCTGATTATAAAGATATACGAGAGGATCGCGTTATATTGTATGGCAGCTTTGGCGATAGCATGACTGAGCTTACTTACAAAGTTAAGGCTACTGCATCTGGCAGCTTTGTAGTGCCATCGGCTTATGCTGAATCTATGTATGATTTAAGTATTAAAGCGCACTCAAAATCGGGTCGTTTTGATGTTACCGCCGCTAAATAAAAAGCTTAGTTTTATAATAAAAACGGCTTTTTTTACAACAGCACTGCTTGCAGTGCTGTTGTATTTATTTACTCCAAAGCCTGATATTACCCAGCCCAATGCTTACTCAACGGCTTTTTACGATAGCAGTGATAAATTACTTCGTTTAAATTTAGCCGCAGACGATAGATATAGATTATGGACGCCAATAGATAAAATCCCTTTGAGCGTTCAACAAGCTACTTTACTGTATGAAGACCAAGACTTTTATGAGCATATTGGTATCGATTTTATTGCTTTAATAAATGCGTTTTATACTAGCTATATTAAAAGAAGTCACCGAGTCGGTGCGTCAACAATAACAATGCAAGTAGCCCGGTTGCACTTTGGGATGAACACGCATGTTATTTTTGGAAAAGTAGAACAAATACTTCGAGCGTTACAAATTGAGAGACACTACAGTAAAAACCAAATACTCGAGGCGTATTTTAACTTAGCGCCTTATGGATCAAATATTGAAGGTGTTGGTGCAGCCAGTTTAATTTATTTTAAGAAACCAGCTATTGATCTTAATTTACCTGAGTCATTATTACTTAGCTTAATCCCGCAAAACCCAACCAAACGAAATCCCATTAAAAAATCGGCTAAACTGGTATTGCTAGAAACAAGAAAAAAACTGTTTACTCGTTGGCTTGAAAAGTACCCAGACGATAAACACTGGCTAGCACCTATGCAATTACCGATAAAGGTATATGCCTCTTCAGACTTGCCTTTTGAAGCCCCACATTTTATTAATAATTTACAAAGCGAGTACCCGCACCTAAAGCCTGGAGAATATAAAACGTCGATAGACCTTAATTTACAAAACTTACTTCAGCGCCATGCAAAAAATTACATTAATCGCAGGCATAGAGACGGGCTCAGTAATACGTCTACTATTTTACTAAATTATAACACTATGGAAGTAGTTGCTGAATTAGGCTCTGTGGATTTTTTTAATAATGACATTAGCGGTCAAGTAAATGGTGTAAGAGCTAAACGTTCACCAGGTTCAACCCTTAAACCATTTATTTATGCGCTTGCTATAGAGGAAGGGTTAATTCATCCATTAACGCTTGTAAAAGATGCCCCCAAACGCTTTGGAGGATATACACCAGAGAATTACGATCAGCAGTTTTTAGGGCCTATATCGGCTACTGAATCGCTAGTGCTGAGCCGTAATGTGCCTGCTGTTAATTTGATGTATCGCTTACAAAAAGTTGGGCTATACGATTTACTCGTTGCAGCCGATGTTAAAAAGCTTCAGCCCAAAGAATTTTATGGTTTAGCGCTTGCGCTGGGCGGCAGTGAAGTAACGATGCTTGAGCTCGTTAAGTTATACGCTATGTTAGCTAATTTAGGGGTGTATAAGGATGAAGTTATATTAAAAAAAGACGCCACTGTTATTAACGAAAACAACCCAAATAATCAAAACAATCATATCAAGCAACTCATCAGCCCAGAGGCAGCCTACCTGACTTTACAAATGCTAAGTAAAAACAGTGCAGTTGATGAGATCTCATTTCAAAAAGAAAGAAGACAATCATATCCTGTATATTGGAAAACAGGTACTTCATTTGCTTTTCGCGATGCATGGTCAGTAGGTATTGTTGGTCCGTATGTTTTAGCTACATGGGTGGGCAATTTCTCAGGAGAAGGGCACCCATCTTTTATTGGGCGACAAGCAGCCGCGCCTTTATTTTTTGAAATAATACGTTCATTAGATAGTTACGGCTTAATCAAAGGCAATATAAAACCAAGTGGTTTAAATATTACAGAAGTAGATATTTGTACAACAACAGGTGATTTACCTAATGTGCATTGCCCTAAAACAGAAAAAGGGCTTTTTATTCCAGGTAAGTCGCCAATTAAAGTGTCCGATGTACATCGTGAAATTTATATTGATAAAGTATCGGGATTACGTGCTTGTCAGTATGTTGAATCTACAACTACAAAGGCAGTTTATGAATTTTGGCCATCAGACTTAGTCAGATTATTTAAACAAGCAGGCATTGTTAAACGCCAGCCTCCACCTTATTTAGATTCATGCTTAATTAATGACACGAGTACACGAGGCTCAGCACCGAGTATTACATCCCCGAGTAATTTAATTAGCTACACGATAAGAGCCAGTAAATTGAAGCAAGAAGGCCTGCCTTTTAGCGCAATCACAGATACAGATTCACGTATTTTATATTGGTTTGTAGATAACAGCTTTGTTGGTAAAGTAGAGCGAGATACGCCTTTTTTCTGGCACCCGCAAGTAGGCGAATTTGACGTAAGAGTGGTTGATAATTTAGGGCGTAGCGCATCAGTTTCAATGCGTGTAAAGCTCGTTCAGTGATATGTAAATAAGCTAAAGAGCTAGTTATCTGGTATTAAACAATTAGATTGGCGTTTATAAGCTGTATTTAGCGTTTAGACTACTTTAAATTAATACTTACGTTGCCATTGGGTTTACAGCAGCACAACAGTATTTCGCCTTCGCGCACAAACGCAAGTGGCTCTTCGTTATATTCAACACTACCTGACACTAACGTTGCTCTACAGGCGCCGCAGTAACCTTCGCGGCATTGGAATGCGACGTCTATTTTCATGGATTCTAAGCAGTGTAAAAGAGAAGGGCAGCCAGCGGTAAATTCTATACACTGGCTGTTTTCTGCAAGCGTTATGCTTGCAGTAGACTTGTTACTCATTATAAATCAAAATCACCAAATTCTGATGCATCAACTTGAGAGTCTATTTGACCAACAAGGTATGAGCTAATTTCTGCTTCTTGAGGTGCTACTTGCACGTTATCAGACACTAACCACGAGTTTATCCATGGGATAGGGTTACTGTTATTTTCAAACTGTGCTGGCAAGCCAATGGCAGTCATACGTGCATTAGTAATGTATTCAACGTACTGACATAAAATATGCTTATTTAAGCCAATCATTGAACCATCTTTAAATAAATACTCAGCCCACTCTTTTTCTTGCTCTGCAGCATCAACAAACATTTTAATAGCTTCGTCGCGGCACTGGGCTGCAACAATCGCCATTTCTGGGTCATCTTTACCGTCTTGCATAATGTTTAAAATATGCTGAGTACCCGAAAGGTGAAGTGCTTCGTCGCGTGCAATAAGTTTAATTATTTTAGCGTTACCTTCCATTAGTTCACGCTCAGCAAACGCAAATGAACATGCAAAGCTTACGTAAAATCGAATCGCTTCAAGAATATTTACCGACATCATAGCCAGGTAAAGTTTCTTTTTAAGCTCAAACAAATTCACGATAACAGTTTTACCGTTAATCTCGTGTTTGCCTTCACCGTATAAATTGTAAAGCGATACAGAGTTGATTAAGTCGTCGTAGTATTTAGTTACGGCATCAGCACGTTCGCTAATTTTATCGTTGCTAACAATGTCATCAAAAATAAGTTCAGGTGCTTGTGTTACGTTACGGATAATATGTGTGTATGAGCGGCTGTGAATCGTTTCACTAAATGCCCACGTTTCTATCCATGTTTCAAGCTCTGGTAGCGATACAATAGGAAGTAAGGCAACGTTTGGCGAACGACCTTGTACGCTATCAAGTAAAGTTTGGTATTTTAGGTTACTTAAAAATATATGCTTTTCGTGATCGGGTAACACTTGAAAGTCTAAACGGTCTTTACTTACATCTACTTCCTCAGGACGCCAAAAGAAAGACAGTTGCTTCTCGATTAATTTTTCAAAAATTGGGTATTTTTGTTGGTCGTAACGAGATACGTTTACAGTTTGGCCAAAAAACATTGGCTCTTGCATTTGGTTATTATGGTTTCGGCTAAAAGTAGTATAAGACATGTTTATCACTCAAAAAACTATCAGAAAAAGCGGGCTAAATGCCCGCTTAAAATAAAAATCAGCAGTTATATTTTACACGCGCCGCCTTCACAATCATCATCTTCCATTTCTGGAGTATCTTCTTGCATATCTGAGGCACCATCACGAGTATTGTGGTAGTACAAGGTTTTAACACCTAGTTTGTACGCGCTTAGTAAGTCTTTTAATAAGACTTGCATAGGTACTTTACCGCCTTCGAACTTGTTTGGATCATAATTTGTATTTGCAGAGATTGTTTGGTCTACAAATTTTTGCATTATACCAACAAGCTGCAAGTAACCATCGTTTGATGGAATGTCCCACAGTAGCTCGTATTGATCTTTTAAACGCTCATACTCAGGAACAACTTGCTTTAAAATACCGTCTTTACTTGCTTTAACGCTAATATGTCCACGTGGTGGCTCAATACCATTTGTTGCATTAGAGATTTGCGACGATGTTTCTGATGGCATTAACGCACTTAGTGTTGAGTTGCGCATTCCGTGCTCTTTAATATTTGCACGTAGTGTATCCCAATCAAGATGAAGTGGCTCATCACAAATTTTATCTAAATCACGTTTGTACGTATCTGTTGGCATAATGCCTTGTGAATACGTTGTTTCGTTAAACTTAGGACAGGCACCACGCTCTTTAGCAAGCTCGTTTGATGCTTTCATCAAGTAGTATTGAATCGCTTCAAATGTTTTATGAGTCAGTGCATTTGCGCTGCCATCTGAATAACGCTTACCGTTTTTAGCTAGGTAGTATGCGTAGTTAATCACGCCTATACCTAACGTTCGACGACCCATAGTTGCATNGCAGCCGGTACTGGGTAGTCTTGGAAATCAAGTAAGTTATCAAGTGCGCGTACTGCAAGTTCAGCTAGCTCTTCAAGCTCATCTAGTGATTCAATTGCACCTAAGTTAAACGCAGACAGTGTACAAAGGGCAATTTCGCCTTCTTCGTCATTTACGTTATTAAGTGGCTTAGTTGGCAATGCAATTTCTAAACATAAGTTAGATTGGCGAATAGGCGCAACTTTAGCAATGAACGGGCTGTGTGTATTACAGTGGTCCACATTTTGTAAATAAATACGACCTGTACTTGCACGCTCTTGCGCAAACATAGAGAAAAGCTCAATCGCTTTAATGCGCTTTTTACGAATCGATTCGTCTTGTTCGTATTTTACGTAAAGCGCGTCAAACTCAGCTTGATCTTCAAAAAATGCATCGTAAAGGCCTGGCACATCTGATGGGCTAAATAACGTAATGTAGTCGTCTTTAATTAAACGAGAGTACATTAGTTTATTAAACTGTACGCCGTAATCAAGGTGACGAACGCGGTTGTCGTCTACACCACGGTTATTTTTAAGTACAAGTAGGTTTTCTACTTCTAAATGCCAAAGCGGGTAGAACAATGTTGCAGCGCCGCCACGTACACCACCTTGCGAACAACTTTTAACAGCTGTTTGAAAGTGCTTATAAAAAGGAATACAACCTGTGTGGTACGCTTCGCCGTTACGAATATGGCTA
>NZ_AUTP01000232.1:0-13057 GCF_000498075.1 Pseudoalteromonas sp. TAB23 | reverse complement strand
TGCTCTTTAAAAATTTGGAAAAGCTGATAATAAAATTCTGATAGATACATTGTATTTATCAAGAGTTTTCAAAAGTAAAAAAAGAATGGTAGCAGTACCATTCAGTGCCATTTAGTTAACTCTTATGAGTTGATTGATTGGTATCTACTTTAGTATTCAATATTGACTTCTGGCGAAGTTAAACTGTCATAAAACAAAGACCCGTTTGGGTTGTATGGTTAAGTGACTAAGCGTACACGGTGGATGCCTTGGCAGTTGGAGGCGATGAAGGACGTATTAACTTGCGATAAGCTTAGTCAAGCTAGTAAAAAGCGCTTGAGACTAAGATTTCCGAATGGGGAAACCCACCTGCTTGCAGGTATCGTTAACTGAATACATAGGTTAACGAGGCGAACGCGGAGAACTGAAACATCTAAGTACCCGTAGGAAAAGAAATCAACCGAGATTCCGAAAGTAGCGGCGAGCGAAATCGGAACAGCCCTTAAGCTTATTATGTGTTAATGGAAGGCTGCTGGAAAGCGCCACGATACAGGGTGATAGTCCCGTACATGAAAAGACATTTTAAGTGAAATCGAGTAGGTCGGAGCACGTGAAACTTTGACTGAATATAGGTGGACCATCATCTAAGGCTAAATACTCCCAACTGACCGATAGTGAACCAGTACCGTGAGGGAAAGGCGAAAAGAACCCCTGTGAGGGGAGTGAAATAGAACCTGAAACCGTGTACGTACAAGCAGTAGGAGCCCACTTGTTGGGTGACTGCGTACCTTTTGTATAATGGGTCAGCGACTTATATTTTGTAGCGAGGTTAACCGAATAGGGTAGCCGTAGGGAAACCGAGTCTTAACTGGGCGAATAGTTGCAAGGTATAGACCCGAAACCCGGTGATCTAGCCATGGGCAGGTTGAAGGTTGAGTAACATCAACTGGAGGACCGAACCCACTAACGTTGAAAAGTTAGGGGATGACCTGTGGCTAGGAGTGAAAGGCTAATCAAACCGGGAGATAGCTGGTTCTCCCCGAAATCTATTTAGGTAGAGCCTCGGACGAATACTTACGGGGGTAGAGCACTGTTAAGGCTAGGGGGTCATCCCGACTTACCAACCCTTTGCAAACTCCGAATACCGTAAAGTAATATCCGGGAGACACACGGCGGGTGCTAACGTCCGTCGTGAAGAGGGAAACAACCCAGACCGCCAGCTAAGGTCCCAAAGTCATAGTTAAGTGGGAAACGATGTGGAAAGGCCCAGACAGCCAGGAGGTTGGCTTAGAAGCAGCCATCCTTTAAAGAAAGCGTAATAGCTCACTGGTCGAGTCGGTCTGCGCGGAAGATGTAACGGGGCTAAACTATGCACCGAAGCTGCGGATTCAGAATTTATTCTGAGTGGTAGGGGAGCGTTCTGTAAGCCGTTGAAGGTGTACCGGGAGGTATGCTGGAGGTATCAGAAGTGCGAATGCTGACATGAGTAACGATAATGGGAGTGAAAAACTCCCACGCCGGAAGACCAAGGGTTCCTATCCCATGTTAATCAGGGTAGGGTAAGTCGACCCCTAAGGCGAGGCCGAAAGGCGTAGTCGATGGGAAACAGATTAATATTTCTGTACTCGATATAATTGCGATGGGGGGACGGAGCAGGCTAAGCAAGCATAGCGTTGGTAGTCTATGTGAAAGTGAGTAGGGCGTTTGTTTAGGTAAATCCGGACAAACATTAAACCTGAGACACGAGACGAGTCACTACGGTGATGAAGTTGCTGATGCCATACTTCCAGGAAAAGCCTCTAAGCTTCAGATTATATGGAATCGTACCCCAAACCGACACAGGTGGTCAGGTAGAGAATACTAAGGCGCTTGAGAGAACTCGGGTGAAGGAACTAGGCAAAATCGTACCGTAACTTCGGGAGAAGGTACGCTCCTATCTGTGATGAGACTTGCTCTCTAAGCGGACGGGAGCCGCAGTGACCAGGTGGCTGGGACTGTTTATTAAAAACACAGCACTGTGCAAAATCGCAAGATGACGTATACGGTGTGACACCTGCCCGGTGCCGGAAGGTTAATTGATGGGGTTATCCTTAGGGAGAAGCTCTTGATCGAAGCCCCGGTAAACGGCGGCCGTAACTATAACGGTCCTAAGGTAGCGAAATTCCTTGTCGGGTAAGTTCCGACCTGCACGAATGGTGTAACCATGGCCACGCTGTCTCCACCCGAGACTCAGTGAAATTGAAATCGCAGTGAAGATGCTGTGTACCCGCGGCTAGACGGAAAGACCCCGTGAACCTTTACTACAGCTTGGCACTGAACATTGAACCTACATGTGTAGGATAGGTGGGAGACTTTGAAGCAGCGACGCTAGTTGTTGTGGAGTCAACCTTGAAATACCACCCTTGTAGTTTTGATGTTCTAACGTTGGCCCCTGAATCGGGGTTACGGACAGTGCCTGGTGGGTAGTTTGACTGGGGCGGTCTCCTCCTAAAGAGTAACGGAGGAGCACGAAGGTTGGCTAAGTACGGTCGGACATCGTACGGTTAGTGTAATGGTAGAAGCCAGCTTAACTGCGAGACAGACACGTCGAGCAGGTACGAAAGTAGGTCATAGTGATCCGGTGGTTCTGAATGGAAGGGCCATCGCTCAACGGATAAAAGGTACTCCGGGGATAACAGGCTGATACCGCCCAAGAGTTCATATCGACGGCGGTGTTTGGCACCTCGATGTCGGCTCATCACATCCTGGGGCTGAAGTCGGTCCCAAGGGTATGGCTGTTCGCCATTTAAAGTGGTACGCGAGCTGGGTTTAGAACGTCGTGAGACAGTTCGGTCCCTATCTGCCGTGGGCGTTTGAGAATTGAGAGGGGTTGCTCCTAGTACGAGAGGACCGGAGTGAACGAACCGCTGGTGTTCGGGTTGTCATGCCAATGGCATTGCCCGGTAGCTACGTTCGGAACTGATAAGCGCTGAAAGCATCTAAGCGCGAAGCAGGCCTCGAGATGAGTTCTCACTAGACTTTTAAAGTCTCTGAAGGGCCGTTGAAGACTACAACGTTGATAGGCAAGATGTGGAAGTGGTGTGAGCCATTAAGCTAACTTGTACTAATTACCCGTGAGGCTTAACCATACAACGCCAAACGCGTTTTATGCGACAGTTTGACAGAAGTTAATATGACTAAAGTAGATATTACTTAGAAAGACTTAAAAAATATTATCAGATATTTTCCAAATTCAAGAGGTGACTCTTAGCGCGTAGCGTTAAAGTTGAGGCACCTTGCGCAAAGAAAATGGTAGCACTACGTGCTTGTCATTGATTCTTTGCACCTAATTTGCTTGGTGACAATAGCGTTTTGGACCCACCTGACTCCATGCCGAACTCAGTAGTGAAACGAAACAGCGCCGATGATAGTGTAGCATTTGCTATGTGAAAGTAGGACATTACCAGGCTTCAAATTGTAGAAAGCCCGGATCTAACGATTAGGGCTTTTTTACGTCTGAAGAAAAGTGAAATGCGCGCAATTAACACACACTCACATCACGTAGGTCGGCCGAGCGTAGCGACTCCCGACGTTAAAATCACAGCAAAATCCCTTAATATCTCAGTCGGCCAATAAATTAGCATTTACTACGTGACTCTCCACCGCTGTGGGTATCGTGACATTACGCAGGCTTCACATTGTAAAGAGCCTTGCTTTAACTATTCAGTAGCCTATTAGACATTCCCATTAGGTATATAGCCTTATTTACAGACACTAGTAAGCAATTAATTGGGTGGCACTATTGTGCGCTAAGTTTACCTAAGTGATTTACCGCATTACATCTGTAACTAACTGTAGTTTTAGCGCGTGCAGAATAAATACACATACCTGATAATTATACTAATCGGCAATAATACCTAATCAATTTGGTGGATTGAACTTGACGTTAATTGCGTTAGAAATTTCTGATATACGATTGCATGGATACAGAAGGTTGAGCAACTTAGGAGTAATTGGCGAGAACAACGAAATAAAGAAATTTTTGTCCTCAAATAGATCATTTAACTAGGGAGATTGGCGTAAAGTTTATTTTATTTTTATATTTTCTTGGTTCTAACTAACCACCTATATACGCCAATAAAGAACAATGCAGCAGGTCCAAAGCCACTCAGCACCCAAATGACTTTTAAAATGTTACCGCCAATGCTGCCGTCATGTAGAGGGTGTATCCAGTTTTTTATTTTACTAGCCGTACTTTGCTTATCTATATTAAACACGCTCTCTAACTTTCCTGTAAGTGCATTAACTTCTATATAGCTATGTGGGAAGCGATACGAAGGATCGTCTACAGTTTGAAATCTAAATCTGTAAATAGCATTTAAGTTTGAGGGTGTTTCAATCCAAGCTAAACGCGCACTCGGTAATGCTTTTTGTGCTATTAGTATTGCTTGCGATAAAGGAATATTGAATTGTTTACAAGGCTGTATTTGTATTAGTGGTAGTGTCATTAATTGGATTTAACAGTGAGTCTATTTGTGGGTAATAAACTAATACGGAGCCAGAAAGGCTAATAATAGCAAGTAAAACACCTACCGAGAGCCCTAAGTATAAATGTAACCGCCTGAATATTTTTCGCCATGAAAGCTTTAGTGTCATTAATTAAATAGTCGTAATGAGTAATGCAGGTTTATTGGGCATTAAAGAATGATTAATTACGCGGTATATTATATGGTTTTTTGATATGAGTTGTGCGGCATTTTGTCGCACTTATTAAATTAGGTATTTAGAAAGTAAAACGCCAGCTCTTGGCTGGCGTTAAAGTACAAGCTTGAAGCTTATTTAAGCTTTAGGTCCTGCATTTTTTATATCGTCTGATACGTCATACTTAGCAAAGTTTTCAGTGAAGTCTGCGGCAAGTTTTGCTGCATATTCATTGTACTTAGCTTTGTCTTCCCACGTATTAATTGGGTTAAGTAAGTTAGTATCTACACCTGGAACTGCTACCGGTACATCTAGGTTTAAAACATCAATGTGCTGAGTTTCAACACCCGCTAATTTACCAGATACGATTGCATCAATTACTGCACGAGTAGTTGGGATATCAAAACGTTTACCTGTGCCGTAAGGGCCGCCAGTCCAACCTGTATTCACAAGGTACACTTTAGCGCCAAACTCGCGTACACGCTTCATAAGAAGCTCAGCGTAAACACCAGCAGGGCGTGGGAAGAATGGTGCGCCAAAACATGTCGAAAATGTTGATTCAATATCGCTAGTTGAACCAATCTCAGTAGAACCAACTTTTGCTGTGTATCCACTTAAAAAGTGAAAAGCAGCAGCTTCTTCGCTAAGTATAGAAACGGGTGGTAATACACCGCTTACATCACAAGTTAAAAATACAACAGCCTTAGGTTCTCCTGCGCGGTTTTCTACTTTACGTTTTTCAACGTGTTCAAGTGGATATGCTGCACGGCTATTTTGAGTAAGGCTAGTATCGTTAAAATCTGGAACGCCTTTTTCATCTAACACTACATTTTCTAAAATAGTGCCAAAGCGGATAGCATTCCAAATTACAGGTTCATTCTTTTGTGACAGGTCGATACATTTAGCATAACAACCGCCTTCAATATTAAACACGCTTCCAGGTGCCCAACCATGTTCGTCATCACCAATTAAAAAGCGAGTAGGATCTGCTGAAAGTGTTGTTTTACCCGTACCAGATAAACCGAAGAATAATGCTGTATCGCCTGCTTCACCAACATTAGCAGAACAGTGCATTGGTAATACACCTTTTGCTGGTAGTAGGAAGTTTTGTACAGAAAACATCGATTTTTTCATTTCACCGGCGTAACGCATACCTGCTAGTAATACTTTACGCTGCGCAAAGTTAATAATGACGGTGCCATCGCTATTTGTGCCATCACGTTCTGGCTCACATACAAACGAAGGAACGTTCATTACTTGCCATTGTGGTAAGTTTGAAGCGTTATAGTTCTGCGGTTCGATAAACATGTTTTTGGCAAAAATATGGTGCCACGCTGTTTCTGTAGTTACAACTACAGGTAGATAATGCTCAGGGTCTGCGCCAACTTCTAGGTGAGAGGTGAAGTGGTCATTACTTTGAACATGTGATTCTACGCGAGCCCATAATGCGTCAAATTTGTCTGCATCAAATGGACGATTAACGTTGCCCCATTGAATATCATCTTGAGTTGTTGTTTCTTGTACAATAAAACGATCTTTTGGTGAACGACCAGTTCGTTTTCCTGTAATTGCAACAAAAGCACCATTTGCGGCTAAAGTACCTTCGCCACGGCGGATCGCATGCTCGACAAGTTCAGCTGCGGTTAAATCGACAAAACGTGTAGCGCCTGTAGTCATGTTTATACCTAACTATGTGTGAGAGTTTGAACGGATAGCTCTGGGGTTATCAGTGCCCTTAAACTGAAATTATAGTAACAGAAGGTTTTAAGATATTCGAGCCCGTAAAGCCTCTAAAAACACATATATTTAAGAAAAAACATGAATAATTTCAATGATACCGGTGTCATGAAATTAGCAGAAAAGATGACACCGGTATCATCTTTTTATAATATAAAACCGCATATTTTGCGGCTTTAATTACTATATATAGATGAAGCTGAACATTTAGTTGAAAATGCTTTTTATATCTTGTTCGTTAAAAACATACTCTTTTAAACAGTAATGACAGTTAATATTAACAGACCCTTTTTCAGCTACGTCTTTGAGTAGTTCTTCTTGTCCAATATTAACAAGTGCAGTAATTGTTTTATCACGACTACAACCACATTTGAATTTAATCGCTTGAGGTTCAAATACGCGAGGATTATCTTCGTGATAAAGGCGTGTAAGGACAGTATTAGCATCAAGGTGTAATAGTTCTTCATCTTTAATGGTGTTACTTAATGCTTCTAGGTGTGCAAAGTCTTCAATTGATTTTTGTTTATCAACTGGGAGTACTTGTAAAAATAGACCACATGCTTTTGCGCTACCTTCTGTTGTGTCGGTTGCAAACCAAAGGCGTGTTTTTAATTGCTCTGACTGTTCAAAGTAACTTTCGATACATTCACTCAGAGTATCATGCTCTAGCGGAACTATACCTTGGTAACGTTCACCCTTACTTGGTGTAATAGTGATCACCATATAGCCTTGACCAATAAGCTCTTTTACAGTTGTGCCCGTAATTTCGCTTTGCAGGCGTGCAATACCACGCATGTTTTGTTTATCATCACCATTTATAACTGCATATTTAACTGGGCCATCACCTTGAAGCTGTACTGCAATTTCACCTTCAAACTTTAAAGTGGCGGTTAATAAACAGGTTGCAACAAGTAACTCACCTAGTAATGCTTTAACTGGGTCTGGGTAATTATGATCGGCAATCATTTCATTATAAGCATTCTCGATTTGTACGAGTTCGCCACGAACATCTAGTTCGTTGAATAAATAACGGTGAAGTAAATCTTGTTGCATGAGCGGCTATACCTAACTTGATTTCATTTTTAAAAGTTCGCGTCTTTGCTTTTTATCCGGTTTTTTATCCGGATGAGGAGCAAAAAAGCTGTTATTTTTGCGTGCGATGCTGTTTTCTTCGCGTTTAGCAATACTTGCATCAGATTCTTGATACATGGTCTGTGCAATGGGGGCGCTTTGACGTTTTTCAAGCACTGAGAGTATAGTTATCAGCTTTTCATCTACGCCCTGAGCCAGTTTTACTTTTGCGCCAACGTCTACTATTTTACTCGCTTTTGTACGTTGGCCATTATAATGTACTTTGCCGCCTTGCACCATTTCGCGTGCAACTGCACGAGTTTTATAAAATCGCGCAGCCCATAACCATTTATCTAATCGAACTTTTAACCCACCTACAGGGTCTGAGCTGGTATTAGCATTACTTTTTTTACTCATAAGGCATTTCCCCACGTTTTTATAGCTTAAAATTTATCATGAAATCATCGTAGGATGAAGGTATTACAACGGCAGTTTACTTTTTGTACTGTTATGTAAAGTTAATTTAATCTGTTTACAAAGTTTAATATTAGTGTGCTTGTTGAAAGAAAAATGAAAGGGTACTATGGGTACGCGCTAACGCAGTAAATTAAAATAAGAACACTATTTATGGAACAGCAAATCCAACAACTAAAACAATTTTTAACTCGTTTACCGCATGCTAAGTTAAGTGCATTAGTGACACTGTTAGTTGTTGTTTATCTTGCATTTTTATTATCAAAACTTGTTTGGCTTTTGTGGCCAAAACCACCAGTAACTCTACTTACCCCCACTCATTATGCTAACCAGTCATCTGGTGCGAGTAACAACTCAGCGCAGCATATTATTGAGCAATTTTTATTTGGTAAAAAAACTGTAACAAACAACAATAATACTGCAAAGCAATCGCAGGTAATAAATAATGCGCCAGAAACGCGCTTAAGTATCAATTTAACTGGTATTGTAGCGGTTAATAACGATGACAAAGCAGGTATCGCAATTATTGAATCACAAGGTAAGCAAGTTAGCTATCTTGTTGATGAAGTAGTATCGGGCACGCGTGCTGAAGTTGCACAAATATTGCCGGATCGTATTATTTTGAGTGTTAATGGACGCTTTGAAACATTAATGCTTGATGGACTCGATTTTAATAAAAAGGTATCTATGCCCGTACTCGCTGCGCGTGATGACGCTGAAATGGGCCCGCAAAAATTAGAACCAAGTGATCTACAAATAGATGCCACTGCAGATCCGGACGTTAAAGAAGCAATTATAGAAACACGTGAAGAGTTACTCGAAGAGCCGGGCAAGCTATTTGACTATATACGTGTTTCACAAGCCATGAATGATGGTGAGCTAATTGGATATCGCTTAAGTCCAGGTAAAGAGCCTGAGCTGTTTAAGCAAATGGGTTTAAAAAATAACGATTTAGCCATTTCTATAAATGGCTATCAATTAACAGATTTAAAACAGGCTATGTCAGCTATTAATGAGCTGCGTAATAGTACAGATGCCAATATCACTATAGAACGTGATGGTGAACAAATTGATGTGCAATTTAGTCTGCAATAATTTAGCTTTGGAGTTTTAATACGATGGTTCAGGTGCTACACCTCAAAAAAATTAAAAAAGGGTTAGCTAAGTACGCAGCACTTTTTTTGGCGGCAAGTATTTCTTTGTCTGTTTCTGCTGTTGAATATGCTGCTAACTTTAAAGGGACTGATATCAACGAGTTCATTAATATTGTTGGTAAAAACCTTAATAAAACAGTCATTATTGACCCTAACGTGCGCGGAAAGGTAAATGTTCGCAGCTATGAGTTAATGGACGAGGCACTTTATTATCAGTTTTTCTTAAATGTATTGGAAGTTTATGGCTACTCAGCTGTTGAAATGGACAATGGCATAATTAAGGTAGAAAAAAGTTCAGACGCTAAAAAATCAAATGTGCCACTTATTGACGAAGGTAATGAAGCTAGCGGCGACATGATGATTACACGTGTTGTACGTGTTAAAAATGTAAGTGTGCAGGAGCTTGGTCCTCTAGTTCGTCAATTTAGCGATCAAAAAGATGGTGGCCACGTTGCTAACTTTAATGCGGCTAACGTTATGATGCTAACAGGTCATGCAGCATCGGTTAATCGCTTAGTTGAGATTATTCGCTCTGTTGATCAGGCAGGTGACAAGCGTGTAGACATTGTTAAGCTTAAATATGCGACTGCTGATGATGTTGTCTCTGTAGTAGACAATATTTATAAAGACAGCGGTAAAGGCAGTGTGCCTGAATTTTTAATTCCAAAAGTTGTGGCTGATGGCCGAACTAATAGCGTTATTGTAAGTGGTGAAGGCCAAGCACGTACACGTGCTATTGAACTAATTAAGCGCTTAGATGGTGAGCTAGAAAGCCAAGGTAATACTAAGGTGTTTTACCTAAATTATGCTAAAGCTGAAGATTTAGTCAAAGTATTGCAAGGTGTTAGTAAGTCACTTGTTGAAGATGCACAAGGCGGTACTACTAAGACCCGTAGCAGAAGCAATAATGAAAGCAGTATAGAGTCTCACCCAGACTCAAACTCATTAATTATCACCGCACAGCCAGACACAATGCGATCATTAGAATCTGTAATTGAACGCCTTGATATTCGCCGTGCCCAAGTACTGGTTGAAGCCATTATTATTGAAGTAATGGAAGGCGACGGAGTTAACTTAGGCCTGCAGTGGATTTCTGAGCAGGGCGGTATGTTGCAATTTAACAATGGTACAACGGTTCCCGTTGGGTCATTAGCTGTTGCTGCAGAGCAAGCACAAGATGTAACCGTTACTAAAAATATAATAGGAACTGAATCAGGTACGGTAACGCCGTATACGGAAACAACAGAAGGTGACTATGGTCCATTAGCCTCCTTACTTAGTGGCATTAATGGTTTAGCGCTGGGCGTTGTTAAAAATGATTGGGGCGCAATTATTCAGGCTGTTGCCACTGATACAAATTCAAATATTTTGGCTACCCCTTCTATTACTACAATGGATAACGAAGAAGCCTCTATTTTAGTCGGTCAAGAAGTGCCTATTATTACAGGCTCACAAACAGGCAGTAATAATGCTAACCCATTTCAAACAGTTGAGCGTCAAGAAGTAGGTATTAAGCTGGTAGTTACGCCACAGATTAACGATGGCTCTGCAGTACAGCTTACTATTGAGCAAGAAGTATCGAGCGTAAGTGGTGCAACTGCGGTTGATATTTCAGTAAATAAGCGTTCAATTAAAACCACGGTAATGGCCGATGATGGTGGTATGGTTGTACTTGGTGGTTTAATTGACGAAGACGTACAAGAAAGTGTTTCTAAGGTGCCCTTATTAGGCGACATCCCTATTTTAGGCCACTTGTTTAGATCAACGAATACAACGCGCCGTAAGCGTAATCTTATTGTGTTTATTCGCCCAACCATTATTCGTGATGGTGTAAGCATGAATAAGTTAAGCTTTAATAAATATAACTTTATTCGTGGTGAGCAGTTTAAACAAAAAGAAGACGGTATTGAGTTAATGCCAATGACTGATACGCCTATTTTACCTGAGTGGAATGACGAATTAGTACTTCCCCCTACGTATGAAGAGTCTCTGCGTAAACAAAATGCACAAGAGCGTAAAGATGACTAATGCGATTCAAGAGATAAACCAAGATGTGGTTCATCCTCAAACGCATAATCAGGATGAGCTATTAACGAGTGATGTGTTAGTTGAGTTACCAGCAAAGCGTTTGCCGTTTTCCTATGCAAGACGTGCAGGTGTGTTACTTGGCAAAAACAAAGATCACCGCATAGTTTACTACCGTGGTGAGCTAGATGTGGAAGTACTATTAGAAGTACGCCGTATCGCAGGCCATGGTTTTACACTTGAGCAATTGGCTGATGATAAATTTGAGCTATTGCTTGAAGCATCATACCAACGTGATAGCTCTGAAACACAACAAATGATGGAAGATATTGGCAACGAGGTTGATTTATTCTCACTTGCTGATGAACTTCCGCAAACTGAAGATTTACTGGCTGGTGACGATGATGCGCCAATAATCAAGCTTATTAACGCCATGCTAAGTGAAGCGATTAAAGAAGGGGCTTCTGATATTCATATCGAAACCTTCGAGCAAGAGCTTGTTATTCGCTTTAGGGTCGATGGCGTGCTTAAAGAAGTACTTAAGCCTAATCGTAAACTTGCATCGTTACTTGTGTCTCGTATTAAAGTAATGGCTAAGCTTGATATAGCCGAAAAACGCATTCCACAAGATGGCCGTATTAGCTTACGTATTGCCGGGCGTGCAGTTGATGTGCGTGTGTCTACAATGCCATCGAGCTTTGGTGAGCGTGTAGTACTGCGTTTACTTGATAAAAACAACGCGCGCTTAAACCTTGAAGATTTAGGTATGACCGCAGATAACCGTGCATTGTTTTCAGATTTAATTAGTAAACCCCACGGCATTATTTTAGTAACAGGGCCAACGGGCTCTGGTAAAAGTACCACTCTATACGCTGGTATGAGCCAAATTAACTCACGCGATCGCAATATTCTTACCGTTGAAGATCCGATAGAGTACGAAATTCCAGGCATTGGGCAAACACAAGTTAATGCAAAAGTTGATATGACATTTGCACGTGGTTTACGTGCAATATTACGCCAAGATCCTGATGTGGTAATGGTGGGTGAAATACGCGACCTTGAAACTGCGCAAATTGGTGTTCAAGCGTCACTTACCGGCCACCTTGTTATGTCTACTCTGCATACTAATACCGCATCGGGTGCAATTACACGTATGGAAGATATGGGTGTTGAACCATTCTTACTTTCATCGTCGTTACTCGGTGTGTTGTCGCAACGGCTAGTACGTACATTATGTAATACCTGCAAAGAAGGTCACACGGCTGATGAGCATGAATGCCAGCTGTTAGGGGTTCCTTTTGAAAGCCAACCGACAATTTATCGAGCAGTAGGGTGTGAAGAGTGTAACTTTAATGGCTATCGTGGTCGTACGGGTATTCACGAGTTACTTGTAGTTGATGAAACAATACGCGAAATGATTCACAACGGTAAAGGCGAGCAAAGCGTAGAGAAATACATTCGTAAGCGCAGCCCAAGTATTCGCCAAGATGGTTGTAGCCGTGTACTTGTAGGTAAAACAACACTTGAAGAAGTATTGCGTGTTACCCGTGAGGAAGGTTAACTATGGCGGNAAGCCGATACAGCTAAACAAATTCGCCAAACTTTACGTGATCAAAAACTAACGCCGCTTGAAGTTGTCCCTGCGGCGCAAAGTGATAAACAAGTCAAAGGCGAAAAAGCCCCTTTACTCGGCGGCTTTTTTAAGCCGACAATTTCAACCTCAGACTTAGCATTAATTACAAGGCAATTAGCAACACTTATTCAATCGGCACTTCCTGTTGAAGGCGCTGTTATGGCGGTTGCTGAGCAATGCGAAAAGCCGCGTTTAAAGCGGATGCTTATGTCGGTACGCTCAAAAGTAGTCGAAGGTTACACCCTTGCCGATGGTCTTAGTGAGTTTCCTCATGTTTTTGACGACTTATATCGTGCAATGGTAG
>NZ_AUTP01000231.1:17984-29500 GCF_000498075.1 Pseudoalteromonas sp. TAB23 | reverse complement strand
TGCACCGCTGAATACGGGTGCTACGGCTTCAACTACTCAAGCTAACGCGACACAGCAAGTGAATGACGCTACTCAACCAAAAGCTGACAATGCTCAGGCAGACAGTGAGAACACATTAAATGGTGATCAAGCTGATAATGGCCAAAACGTGAAAGCTGATGCTGCTACTGCAAGCACTGCACCGCTGAATACGGGTGCTACGGCTTCAACTACTCAAGCTAACGCGACACAGCAAGTGAATGATGCTACTCAACCAAAAGCTGACAATGCCCAGGCAGGCAGTGAGAACACATTAAATGGTGAACCAGCTGATAATGGGAAAAACGTGAAAGCTGATGCTGCTACTGCAAGCACTGCACCGCTGAATACGGGTGCTACGGCTTCAACTACTCAAGCTAACGCGACACAGCAAGTGAATGATGCTACTCAACCAAAAGCTGACAATGCTCAGGTTGACAGTGAGAACACATTAAATGGTGGACCAGCTGATAATGGGCAAAACGTGAAAGCTGATGATGCTACTACAAGCAATGCACCGCTGAATACGGGTGATGATCCTTCATTAGCTCAGAGTAATGCGACCCAACAAGTTAATGATGTACAAAAAAAGGAATTAGAAACTAAAGGTGAAAGAAATGAAGATGTGCAAAGTGGTAATGAAAGTAAGCCACAAGCTGACATTGCTAATAACGCTAACTTAGACCCAGGTACACAGTCTATGCCTAGCGATGTAAACGAAGAGCCACCAGCGACAAGCAATGATGTTACCGGCAATGCAGATCAACAATCTGAAATGTTAGATGAAAGTGACGCTGTTAGCGGTACAGATACACCAAAAGAAACTAGTTTAGATGCGCATCCTGCACCACATTCAATGATGAGTGAAAATACAGGAGACGTAGACACTGGTGCTCATATAGAAGCTGGAAGTAAAAACAATGTACCTATTAGCGAAAAAATAGAAACAACAACTGACGGTGTTGATGCACAAATCTCATCTAAAACACCAATAACTAGTGAGTCAGATGTAGAGGAACTACCAATAGATGCTATGCAGTTTTTAACTGATAATGAAGTTGGCCCTAAAGAGTTTGAAACAGACTCAGGTGAAAAATATACTCGCGTCGGTTCGTTTGGTTCTGCCGATGATCCAATTGGTAATGTATACGTTAATTCCGATGGTAATGCATTTTTCAATGATGGATTTAGTTCTAAATTACAGGACTATGGTGATATATCCGGTATTGACTATGTGAAACAGAAATAACAAAAAAAGCCCGAAAGGGCTTTTTTCTAAACGGTCGCGCGAATTGTCAAAATTGCTATTATGTTAAAAATTTTAAAGATAGGCTTTGGTTATGAATAAATATACGTTTGCAGTCGCTCTACTTGGTTTAATTCATTTCAACGCAACAGCAAAGCAAATTGAAGTGAGTGTTTCAACTATCGGCCTTACTGAGCATCAGGTTAGAGAAAAGGTAAAGTTGGAAGCTCGCTGGTATTCGGCCAAAAATGTACCAGTATTAGTTTCCGGCAGTGAAAAAATAAACTCGATCGGTGAATACAGCAGAGAAGTTACCGCTTTATCAGCAGCCGCTTTAAATATTACAGTGTTGAACGAATATTGGGATAACGAGGCTGAGACTTTAACCAGTAAGCTAGAAGTCACTCAAAATACGGATATAAGTGAGCATGTATTCGGTAGCCTTCTGAAGAATGACGCTTTAAAAAAACAGTTACGAAAAGCATATGAAAACTTGGATAAAGTTTTAAAGGTTAACTCAGAATACGATTTTACCGCTGCAAGTAGTGAAATGGGGATGTTGGACACGGTTTATAACGTTTTGTATATGCGTAATAGTTATGAAGATTCAATGCGGGTGAAATCATTATTACAGATTGATTATGAAAGTTATGTTTTAAATAAGTACATCACCCCTTATTTCAATTCATTGGAGCCCATAGCTATTGATGTAGACGATAAAGGGTTGGTTATTAAGTACGGGAGTAAGTTTTATAAAAAGCTCTCAAAGAGCTGTATGGCGCTTGTAAATGCATTTTTCTTTCAAAATACAAGTTCAACTAACAAAATATCTAGCAATACCTGCATAGACGAGCCGATATTTAATCAATTAGATCTTTCATATAAGAAAAAATGGTATGCATATGCTTCGGACTATAAGGATGGTGAAATTGTAATTATATATCCAAAAAAATACTATGGTGCTGAAGAATTAACGAGAATAATGAATGATCCTGTTAACGAGCTAAGAAAAATAGTTGTGATTAGTTACAAGGAAGATAACAAGGTTCGTTGGTAAATTTATGATCTGGTTTGCTTATAAAAATGCCTAGGCGAAGATGTTTAGCCTGTTTAATGTACGTTTAACAGGCTAAATCGGTATGAATTTCAATTCAAATAACTTGTTAGTAAAATACTGATCTACACTATTATTTCGGGATGATGATACAAGTAACCTTGGGCAAGTTCAGCTCTAGTTTTCTTTGCAATCAATAACTGCTCCTTTGTTTCAATCCCTTCAATAACTACTTTATGCCCTCTGTTTCTAATTAAATCGACTAAGCGATAGAATTTAATAGCGTTAGCTTTTGATGTTGTCGCTTTTTGTATTAACGATATATCCAATTTTACAAAATCTGGGTTTATAGAATTTAACGATTCAATATTAGATAACCCTACCCCGTAATCATCGATAGCAATTTGAAATCCATGCTTTTTCAAATTAGCTAAATTCTTCTCAAATATAACTTCATTGTGTTTGGCTTCACACTCAGTCACTTCTATTACTATTTGTGTGTGAGCTAATAACTTTGATAGCTGGTTACTGCAAAGATTAAAAGAAATGTTAGCAATCTCACAACGGGAAAAATTCATGAAAACCCATACATTACGCTGTTCAGCTATTTTTTTTACGGCAGTTATTTTCAGATTTGTTAATTCGACCAAGTTATCAATAAAAAAATTCGATGAAAATGGCTTGCTATTCTGAACGACAGTCAACTGACGACGTATTAATAATTCACATGCAAGCACTTTACCTGATTGTAAGCCCACGATTGACTGAGAGTAGTAGCTGACATTATTCATTAATGTATTCCACCAGCTCCACAGGAATATGATTAAGTAAAAAGAATGTAGATTTTAGTGTTTCATTCTTTTTGTCCTTTATAAAGATACGATGCAGCTTACCCTCTTGCCTGGTTGTCACAATAAACGCGTCAATATGATGGAACGTTAAACCGAAAATAGTCAGTGATAGTGACGTATTTGATACCTTCATTCGCACTAATAGCACAATCAATGAAAGAAAAGTTGGTATAGCAAGGTCATTAGGTGGCGTATCTTGATAGCCTGAGAAGTAGTGGAGCATCATTAATGGCCACAATACGCCTATACTCATTAAAATGATAAGTATAGCTCGCACAGGTGGTGATATCGAAAATAAATAATAAGTTCTGTTCATAATTACTCCTTAAATTTTCAATATTATAAAACAGGGTATTTGAGTCATGAAATTTTACACATGGGTAAAATAGGCTCTGTAAGTTTCGGCTAAAAACAATTTTTGCTTTAAGATAGCTATGGTTGATCTAAGAGAGAAGTTTATCGAAGTCAAATTCTTCATTTAATCTTTAATTTTTGGATTCAAAAGATTTAAGGTTTGATGTAATGAGAACTATTATTATATTTCAGTGAGTTAATTTGATTACATGAAAAAACATTACAGTGCTTGTTAGATTTTATTCGTTAAATCGCTTATTATTAAGTTTGAGTGCATTAAAAATTGCGAAAATGCATGACTAGACGTAAGTTAATATAATTTAAGGTATATAAATAATGCCATCGACAAACTCAATATCTAAACTAGGGTTAGAGGAAGCTGCAGTAAAGCTTTTTCAGATGGGTATTCGTTCTGCAACAGATTTTCAAAAGTTGTGTAACGGCCAGTTTAATGGATTGCAAGGTCGTCCAGCAGATATTCCCTCTAATCCAATGATGTATTTTAAAGAGATCAGCAACTTTAAAGAGCTTCTTAAACTCGGGCAAAGACTAAGTGAAGAAATACAGGCTGAAGAACAGCCAAAAAAAATAAACACAGATGAACGCGATGTAATGTCTTATGAAGATCTAAAGCAATTGGTGCGAAAATACAACGTAACCTCGATACGTCAGTGGAAAAAGGTTGTGAAGGAAGATAAGTTACCGGGTTCTTTCCCTAGCTCTCCACAGGCTTACTACAAGGATTTTGAAGGCTGGGATCTGTTTCTTGCGCCTAAAGCGTCCCGTTTTTTAGAATGGGATGAAGCAAAAGCCTTGGCAAAAAGCGTCCGTGTAGAGCATGGTTTAAAAAACGCTTATGATTGGCGTTGGCTTTCAAGGCAAGGCCATAGACCAGCAGAGTTACCGAGTGCGCCTGATTATTATTATACTCAGTTCACAACATGGAAAGATTTTTATGGACTGGAGTAAACATATTTGTAATAGCAGTAAAGCACAATTGCTTTACTGCTGATTTTTTTCTTTCAAGTAAATGTGTAGACGCGGTATTAATGGCTCTACTTTGCTAACCACCTCTTTTCTACCAGCATAATCTCCCAACGGTTTAAATTTAAACGTATCAACACAGTTAATTAAGAAAACAGGCGAATGCGCGTGTAAATCTTTTCTGAGGGTCATTTCCGTACCGCTATTATTCGGGTTTTTAGGCTCGTTGAAGCGCAATTTCAAAATCGGCGTTGCAGGTGCTTTCCTAGTTATGTTAAATAGCGTGTTACTTGTGAAATGACTGATAAGCTTACGCTCTTCTTGAATGTGAAGCTCAAAGCCTGCTCGCGAATCTGTACTATTGCCATGGTTAGGTGCATACGCCAAAGAGCGGTCTATTTTCTCAATCACCTGCTGCTTAGTTAGCGTTTTAATTTGTGACTTATGTTCCCATGAAAAACGCGCACTCAAAATATCCTTTTGAATAAAGACAGGGTGTGTTCGTGTTGCCATTGGAAATATGAGCCCAGGTTCTGCGTCGTGAACAATTTCAAATCGTTGATCAACTGATTTAGCCAAGCGGTGAATAACACCTTTGAGTTTCACCTTCTCTGCATTGAGGCTATCAAATAAAGTGGCCAACCTTTGCATATACGCAAAGTCGCATTGGATATTGATCAGGCCCGGTAATTTGATTGAATAGCGAGTTGATTCATTGTGTTGTGCGCGAAACTTACCGATATGCGTAATCGTCTTACGGATAGCCTCAATGCCGGTTTGGTGAATAACATCAAACGGTGCATCTAAAAGAGCTTGTTGATGTTCATCATTGAATTTCAAACGAATGCGAGACTGTACCAAGCTTCGAGTTTTGGCTATGTCTTCAGTGATGGTAGGTAGGACGAATATATCTGCACCAATAGAGTCAGTATTTTCTTTAAGTGCGCAGGTTAGAGCATCTACAGCATTAAGCACTTCATTGTATTGAAACTTAAAATCGCCCCGCGTTGTTTTGATTAGTTGTTCCATAGTGCCTCTTACTGTCCAATAATGACTACAACATGCACATATTATATACCACCTAATACGCGCTCTGACACATTTTTGTATAATATTTAGCTTGGCTTACCCTGATAGCGTGTTTATTTTCTTTTTATTTATTATTATTTTCTTTTTTTTTCTTTGGAGCGTGGCATTAGTGGCGTATCAGGAAAGGGAAAGATATATGAAATAAACAGCTACCCGAAGGGTAAAGCTGTTTCACCTTGTCTGTCAATAACATGTATGTTGTAGTCATATATATAGAACCATTCAATTTCATTCCCTTAATTTGTAACACTAGTTTACTCTTCCTACTCAACGACTTTAAATTTTACAGCCCCCCTTTTTGGTATCTCTATTTTTTTAGCTTCTGTGTTAATCCCTTTACTATTCACCTATACACTAATTAAATGCTTATTGGAGTTTACATGCTTACCTCTATTCTCTCCGCATCGCTTATTATGTTGGCCACCAGCGCCAGCCTAAATATAGATACGGCTTTACCAACTGAAAAACCAACCTTTTTACACCACGAACAGGCGTTCATACTCTCATATGACTTAACAGATACTGACGTTAAACTAACGTGGGATGTTGCTCCTGGTTATTATCTTTATCAAGACACCATTAAAGTAAATGAAATCTCTGAAGACGCACTTCAATTTACCAGTACGCCCGTTTCAACCCATGATGAATATTTCGGTACCACTATGATTATTAAAACGCATGCTGCAGCACACTTCGCTAAATCAGCCCTTAAACAGACTACGTTTAGTGTTTCTTATCGCGGTTGTGCTGAAGCAGGCCTGTGTTACCCACCCGTTACTGTTGAAATTAACTTATAGGACAACTGAACATGTTTAAAAGTCTCTCTATTATATCTTTGGCTATATTAGCCTCAGCCTGTTCAAACACGATTGTCGTAGAAGAACAAAAAAGTGTGGTTAAAGTAGCAACCAAACCTTATAAACCCACCTTTCATTTTGTCGAATTCGAATTTGATGCAGCGGAACCAATCAATGTTAAGACTATGGCTAAACAACTCGCGCCACACATTGCCCACTTAACCGCTAATCCTAGTCATTTTGTTTTATTGCAAGGCGCCGGTGATGATTCGGGGTCCTTTAATTACAATTTCAAGCTTGGAATGTCACGCGCTACTTTTATAGAAAACTATTTACTCGAGCGCGGGGTTTTACAATCGCAAATAAAAGTAAGCTCTGTTTCAAAAGCAAATAGTCACTTAAAGCCATACGCGCGTACAGTTCATTTAAGCTATTAATTGCACTGTGCCTGCGAACCCCACTCTGTGGGGCTTCATTTGTCTGGTTAGTGAAACATTTAAGGTATTATTTATTCATGCTTAATCATTAATTATATTTTCTAACACACTACTTATAGAGGGTTATTCTGAGCGTTGTGTTATATTCCGCACGAATTTAAATCACTACTATTTTCTTATTGGTTAGCACCTGTTTTAAGTCAGTATTTCCAATGTGTATAAGTGTTCTTAAGGAACCGTGATGGCAATAATCAAACGCTTACCTCTAGGGTTTTTATTTATAGCAGGGGTAACATCTATTATTTTTTCCGCTGCTATTTGGTGTCAGTGGGATAATGAAAAAAAATTCATGAAGAACGCCAAATTTCGACGGTTAATCGTTTTGCCAGCAGCGTTGACTCATTACTTAGCACCCAAGAATTAGTTTTATCGTTTCTTGAACAGTCTATTGTTGATGGCCAAGAGCTCATTGATAGCGACAGGGTTACAGAAGAGTTCGATCACCTTATAGAGTCAAACCTAGATATAGCGATGCTTGGCATTTCAAATCTAAATGGTCAACCTAAATTAGTGAGACCGCGCATTAAGCTAGACCCTCTCTTTAATTTATTAGACTATGATGAAACACGCGATGGATTTATTAACGCTTTAAATAGTGACCGTGTGGTACTTGGGCGAACATATCGAATAGACGGACAACTTCTTATACCGTTACGTAAAACATTACGCACTGACGCCGGTGAGCCTATTGCGTTGATTGTTATTGGACTAAAAATAGATGGCGCGCGCTTGTTTAACAATCATCAGCATTATGCCGCCTATAATACGCTCACAATGTTGCGTGATGATGGGTATCGCCAATTTATTTCGACTCACCTTGATTATTCCAGTGCGTACACAAATAAACCTTTTATCTTCTCTGAGCGAATGGGTAAACCCATTCCATTAGTTGATGTGATTGCTAGGCAATACCCCTACACAAAAGATACATTCAAGCCGTATCTTTTTTACAACGAACGGGCTCAAGTTGTCATCGCACGACTTGATACCTATGGTTTATGGATCAAGTCTATAATATTGAAAAGTGACATTTTAACCCTCTTAATTTCGCCTTTTTTAATTCAGTTTTCTCTGTTAATCGCCATTAATTTAGCTGCACTATATATAATTCGCTTACTGGCCGCTAAGCAGCGACAAAGAGATCATGATTTACTCCACCAAGCTCACCATGATGAACTGACGTCATTGCCTAACAGACATTACTTTAACAACCACTTGTCTGACTGGTTTAAATGCACGAAGAAAACATTTTCCATGATGTTAATTAATGTTGATCACTTTAGATTAATCAACGACAGATATGGCCATTTGGCGGGCGATCGCATTCTGCAAGAGGTAACGGCACGACTTAAAAAATTTGAAAAAAAAGATGAACTCCTTATTCGCTATGCGGGTGATGAATTTATTCTTTTAACACCTGACATACATACGACCGAGCTTCGCCGCAACGCATCAATTATCATTAAAGCAATGATGTTACCCTTTCAGATTGGTGAAAGTGAGTTACGCCTTGGTTGTAGCATAGGCATTGCGAAAGCACCTGAACATGGTAAAACATTAACCCTGCTTTTACGTTCTGCCAATATCGCGATGTATAATGCGAAAAAAGAAGGCAATACGTTTAATGTATTCACCTTCAGCATGGCCCAAACTTATATGGATCGTTTGGAAATAGAAGAGCGCTTACGTGTAGCTGCTGAGCTTGAGTGCTTTTACATGGTTTATCAACCGCAAGTGGATGCAAATAATACCCTATACGGCGTTGAAGCACTTGTAAGGTGGGAAGATAAAAAGTTGGGCTTTGTACCCCCTGATAAATTTATCGCCATTGCTGAATATTGTGGCCTAATGCCAAAAATTGGTAATTATATTATTGAAAGAAATGAGTGCATTGCAAAAAAGCTTAAATTTAACCTTTCAAATAGCAATCAATATTTCGGCTCAACAATTTTCCCACATTGATTTTATTACGATGCTTAAACAGTCCATTAACCGCCACAATATTGACCCAAAGCGAATTACTATTGAGATCACTGAAAGTCTTTTTATCGATGATATTAATAAAGTGCTCCCGATACTTAACCAGCTTCGTGATGAAGGCATTTGTATTTCACTTGATGATTTTGGTACGGGTTATTCGTCTTTAAATTTGCTTCGCACATTACCCATAGACGAGTTGAAAATTGATAAGAGCTTTGTGGACGATATTATGCATGATGTTCAATCGTTGAAAATGGTGCAAAACATTATTTCAATTGGTAAAAATCTAAACTTGACGTTACTTGCAGAGGGCATTGAAACTGGTGAGCAAAAGCAGTGCCTTATAGACTGTGGTTGTGATTTGTTTCAGGGCTATTACTATTCAAAACCGCTATTATTAGGGGTTTTGTGCCCATCCCCTCGAAATCGGCATTAGGATGAAACATTAACTTTTTTAGGCTTATCTTCATTTAGAATTTTATAAACTGTAGATCTTCCTATTCCTAATTCCTTGGCTATATCAGTGGCTCCCATTTTACCTTTATGAAGTTCAAGTAACTTAACCCGATCAACAGAACGTTTTCGACCAAAAGCAACACCATTTGCCATAGCGTCAATCCGACCTTCATTTGTGCGTTCTAATATACGTTCACGTTCGGCATCAGCAACAGCACTTAGAATAGTAACAACCATTTTCCCCATTGTTCCTTCAGTACTTAAACCTTCTTTAATAAAGCGAATGGCAATACCAGCTTTATCAAACTCTTTTATTAATTTAATCATATCGGCAGTATCACTACCCAAGCGATCTAATCGAGTAACTAAAACAAGATCACCTTCTTCTACCTTTACTCGTAAAAGATTCAAACCCTCTCTATCCATATTAGATCTGCTACCAACATCAGAAAATATTCTTGATGGTTTAGCACCTTCAGCTTCTAGAGCTTGTTTTTGGAGTTTTAGTGATTGTTGGCTAGTTGATACTCGTGCGTATCCAAATTTTCTCATAAGCGTCTATTAAATCGATAAGTAGAATTGTTGTCTATTTAGGTAATGTAAACGATTTAGTAGACGATTAATATAGGGTATATCAAACTATCTACTATGTTATGAGATAAAGTACATGTTGATGTCTTATTTAACTATCTATATTCATAGTCTCTTGTCGAGCTGATTATAAATACCTAAACTTGACTTAATTGTTCAATCGCCTCAATTTGCTTAGTAACTAACTCCAAATAAGTTATCTTATGTTGGATCTTAATATTAAGTAAATTAAGTGTTTCGTCTGGAATATTATGCTTGTCAGCATTAATTGCCATTAATAATGGCTTAATATCAACAAGAAGAAGACCTGCTGCTCTTGAAGCTCTGATAAACCTAAGACGTTTCAATGCACATAAATCATAACGACCATAGCCTGATTTGGTTTGCTCATTGCAATGTAATAAGTTTTCAAGCACATAATTTCTGACAGTGTGGACGGTGGTTTGAGCGGCTTTCGCTAATTGAGAAATACTCAATGGAAAGTCCAATAATTCATCGTCTGCTTGGATAAAGCCATTAAAGTCGGGAATTTTATTTAGAAAAGAGGCATATTCAATAGGGATATTTTCAATTTTTTGGCTGTTCATTATCGTTCCTTATTTGAAAAAATATTGATACTAAATTTTATAGCAATAAATATGTAACTTATTGATAAGCCTTTAGACCTTAAAGAAGTGGTAACTAAAAAAACAAATAGTTACCACCTAAAAACAATAAATTACAAAGGAGTATTCGACATATTATAGTGACGTTATTTCATCAATGACAACACGCATTTTCGTCATTGAAAAACAGTCCTTCGAAGTCTGTTTTTCCTGACATTCTGTCGATATAATACTGAGAATCTTTTTGGAATGTATCTAAACAATAAGGACAGCGACAAAAGTGCAATTCATGGTCGTTAAACTTAAAAGGTACGGTTAGCGCCACTGGTTTTTCTGCCAAACACGTAGGGCAAACTTTTATATCCAATGTTTCCCTCAGATATTTATCTGGTTTTTTTTGAAAAATGGCTAAACACCCCTGACAACAAAAAAAATATTCAACAGATTTGTACTCTATCTTTGGTGCTTGCGAAATATTGATCCCTAATCTGATTAGCGAACAGCCACAGGTTGAGCAAATCATCGTGGATATCTCCTATTAGTTGTTTAAAAAAATAATGGTTTAACCCGCGCAGCACGATAAATCTTTAACATCTTTGCTAAAAGTTTGCGCACATAGTTTTAAACCCTCAACCATCGTTAAATAAGGGAATAATTGCCCTGCAAGGTCATCTACCGTCATATTATTATGAATAGCGAGAACAGCGCTTTGTATTAATTCGCCACCTTCATGAGCGAGTATTTGTGCGCCAAGAATTTTACCTGTTGCTTTGTCAGCGACAAGTTTAATAAACCCATCTGTTTCAAAATTTGCTAATGCTCTCGGTACGTTCTCCATATCTAACACACGGCTAATAACATCAAATCCCCCTGTTATGGCTTCCTCTTCCGTTAATCCCACTGTTGCTACTTGTGGATCTGTAAAAATAACCGCTGGCATGGTTGATAAATCAAGCCTAGCGTCACCACCTGTCATATTAATACCAGCCCGACT
>NZ_AUTP01000231.1:0-17975 GCF_000498075.1 Pseudoalteromonas sp. TAB23 | reverse complement strand
GACTGCCTGCTGCGGCTGCTACATAAACAAACTGGGGCATGTTAGAGCAATCACCAGCGGCATAAATATTAGCCGTTGATGTTTCCATTTTATCATTAACAACAATAGCGCCATTTCTTTGTGTTTCAACACCCACCTCCTCTAAACCAAGCTGCTCGGTATTTGCATGACGACCCGTAGAAATGAGTAACTTGTCAGCGTTTAAAACCCCCTCATTAGTGTCTAATGAGAATGAGTGTCCATCATGGCTAACGCTTCTCGCTTGTGTGTTATTTAATACGCGAATACCTTCTTTTTCAAAGCATTCAGTAAGCTTTTGACCTAATAATGGATCTTCTGCATATAACAACGTATGGCGTGCTAATACCGTAACCTTACTACCTAAACGCGCATAAGCTTGGGCTATTTCTAACGCGATAACGGATGAACCAATGACAAGTAAACTCTCAGGTAGTTCTTGAGCAAATAGCGCTTCTGTAGATGTCCAATACGGGGTATCGGTTAAACCATTAATTGGTGGAATAGTCGGTGTAGAGCCTGTTGCAATTAAAATGCGATCAGCAATAAGTTCTTCTTCTGAGCCATCCTCTTTTTTGACAAGTAATGTATTTTCATTTTTGAAACGCGCAAACCCTTTTAATAAGGTCAATGCAGGGTTTGACTCTAAAATACTGATGTATTTAGCCCCACGTAATTCATCAACACGCGCTGTTTGTTGATGTGCTAGCAGAGAACGGTTTATTTGAGGATTATTGTTTTCAAGTCCATCAAATGGGTTTTCTCGTTGTTGATGTGCTAATTGCGCAGCACGAATAAGTATTTTTGAGGGGACACAACCGACATTGACGCAACAACCACCAATGACCTCTGCACCTTCGATAATGGTTACTCTAGCCCCACCTTCTGCCGCCTTAATAGCACTAGCAAAAGCACCTGAGCCACTACCAATAATCGCAACATGTAATTGTTTGGTTTTATGTAAATCTAGTTCAGCTACGGTATAGCCAAGTGCTTCTATTGCATCAATAATTTCACAACGGTTGTTGTCATTTTCTGTCTCGATTTTGGCTGTAGCATTATCATATGAAACGTCAATACATGTTACGCCTTGGATTGCTTCAACAGCTTCATTAATGTGATTAGTGCAACTGCTACAAGTCATACCTTTAATAGATAAAGTGAACATTTAAATATTTCCAATTTTTATAAGTTAAAAAGTAATGGTTATGCAGGGCACGTTTCATCATCACAGCGACGACTTGCAGGAGAAACCATATCCCATATTGAAACCGCAACCATTAACCCTAGCCCTGCATAAGTAGCGTATGAACTCCATTCATATTCAAACCAAGGGTATAAGGACAATAAAACTAAAATCGGGCCGATTGAACCGAGTAAACTACGGTGCCACTGGCGATGACTAAGCCAACCTAAAAGATTCATTGCTAAGGCTAATGAGGCAAATAATGGAAATAAAGTATTGATGAATAATCCTTCCCATTGGCCTAAAAACCCCATACCTAATGCCGCTGCAATGTTGGCAATAGCAGGGAAGCACATGGCACACCCCATTGCTGAAACAACTGCGCCTAAAGATCCTGTTTTATCGCCAATGCGTGTTAAAAGCTTTAAAGGATTAAACATAGCTCACCTCTATTTTTTCAATGTAGACGGATAACCCGCATTGGTTGTTGCTTCTATTAAGGCATCAACGTTGGTTTTGGCATCATCATAAGAAACCACGGCTAATTTGGTTCCGTAAGTGACTTCGGCTTTTTCAACACCCTCGACATTTTTTAGTGAATGCTTAACCGTTATTGGGCATGTAGCACAATTCATCGTGGGTACGTCAAGCGTAACCGTTTGAGTTTCAGCAAAAGCACTGATGGTTGAAAGAGAAAGTAAACAGCTTAATAATAATTTTTTCATAGGTGATCCCAAATTTTAAGTAGTGTAAAAGTAAATTTTTTGATAAAAAGTTAAGCGAACCAAAGTATCCAGTAATTGCTAGTGACCAAAATAAGCGCAGTTAATGCACTAAGCCAAAAGATAACTTTACGTCGCTGTTGTGTTGCTGGTACCGCACATGCCGTATCAGGTTTACATTCTTCTACAGGACGGTAAATCTTCCAGCCTGAGTAACTAAATAACAACACCACAAACAGAACAAATACGGGTCTGTAGGGTTCAAATGCGGTTAAATTACCTATCCAAGAGCCGCTTATGCCAAGTAGCAATAACACGAGAGGGCCGACNGCAGCTAAAATGCCGCCTATCATTGGAAGGTTTGATGTTTTCTGATTCATATGGATACCTCGTTAAATTATGGTATTAATGTAATTCATGTACCTAGGTACGGAGTCAAGAGCGTTTTTTATTAAAGTAATAAAATGTATTTTGACCATGCTCAATATGACCTTGATTTAGAGCAGGCTCTTTCATCTAGCGCTATAGTGATATGCAATTCGAGAGATAAAACGAAGCCGATAGTTCGACATAGGAACAATGGGTAAGGTTTGGCGGTGTTGATAATTTGTTTTTAAGTGACAGGCAGTATAAAAAAATCAGCTGAAATTTGACACTTTATGGCTGTAAAGAATCGATAATAGGGCAACATGTATCATCTTCGTTACTTTGACATTGGCCGATATGTTCTAAGAGTGCTTTTTCTAAAAGTAATAAATCGGCTTGTTTGGTTTGAATAGCCACTAATTTTTTTTTCGCTAACTCTTCTACTTGGTTACAGGGACTATCATTAAGTGAAAGTAATCCCTCTATTTCACTTAAGGTGAATCCTAACTCCTGAGAACGCCTAATGAAACGAATTCTATTTACCGTTTCTGTTGAATATTGTCTATAACCCTGTAAAGGTTTAACGGGTTGTTTTATTAGTCCCTTACGTTCATAAAAACGCACGGTTTCAATATTGATCCCGATTTCCTTTGCTATTTTACTGATGGTTCTAGACATTAATTGTCCTTACTGAGAGTATCATAGTGTTAAATACATTTATTATTGTAACTTGTTTTATCCGTTCTTTGTGTTGCTAATTGACTCGATACCGTTGAGTAAACCAACTAAATCTATTTCTTTACGATCTTTATTAAAAGCATATTCACCGTTTAAATTAATATGCTGCCAAGCAACAGGCGATAGTCTAGAAATAAGTTCAACCACGTCTTGCCTGCCATTTCTTTCTTGTATTTGCAGAAATGCCGAAAGTAACGCGGAATTATAATAAATAATGCAATTAGATATGAGCCTAGCGCAGTCGTTCCATTGAGATACTTGGTAATCATTTCCTCCACGGAATTTGTTACCATTAACTGAAGTAATTGCCCGTTTTAATTGATGGTATGCTTCACCTCTGTTCAATGCTTGTTGAACATAATGGCGCAGCGTTGAATTATCAACATACTCTAAAACGTAGATAGACTTTATTAAACGATCGTACTCATGCAAAGCTGACAATGTACGGCTCTTGCCGTTACTTAATTTTCTAATGATAGTGCTTTGGGTAGTAGTTTTACGGCTCAATGAGCAAACAATATGTTGAATTTCATTCCACTCTTGTGCAATTAATTTATGATTAATTTCTTTCTTTAATTGAATACAGCCACCATCCTCTTCAGTCACTTCAAACAAATCAAAAAATACTCGTTTCATTTTTGCGTATCGAGGGGCAAACGTGTAACCAAAGAAGTCCAAAATTGCGAAGTTAACATTATTGGTACCATGCGTATCGGTCGATAAGGTATTTGGCTGTATATCTGATGAATTGTTATAAAGTAAGTCGAAAGCAAAGTGGCCTTCATACTCATTTGCACCAATAACTTGCGTACTCACTGGAACGTGATTTGAAACAAGTGTTAGCGCAGAAACCCCTTTGCCTTTTGAAAAATATTTAGATGAATAACGCGCCTTAAATGTATTAATACGGCACTCGAATTTTTGACCATCAATACTTGAAAATAATTGGTTATCATCCGCGTGGTAATAAGCAAAAATTGGCAAAGTGGCGATTGCATTAGAAACCTGATCATTAGATTGTGTTAACGTCTCATATCTAATATAGCTATCATCCACACTACGTAATATCCCCATGGAACGGTCGGAGATATTCGCCATTTTATATAAGCCATAATTAGTACCATTAGCTAATATGCAAGCGATTAGATCTTCCTTATTAGCCGGTGATTTTTCTTTGTTGACAGAAATGTGAGTGAACGATTTTAGAAAGTCAGTCTTTTGGTCAACAAAGAGCATTAGTTCAACAATGCCCATATGTTGGATTTGATTATAAAGGGGGTTTTCAATACTTTCTTGCCATCGGTTGTTCGGAATTGACCACTTAAGTTCAGTCTTGCCAGGAATAAATTCAACGTACTTATTATCGCCACTAAAAATATGCTCACTCACTTCCTTCAGCTTGGCCTCTAATTGTTGATTTTTATCGGCTAGTGTTTGGTTGATGGGAGTAGCGAGTTTATCAAGCCCTGAATTTTCAATTATTTCAGTTTTGTGCTCCCATTCTTTAGGTTGAATAAGATCTGAGGCTAAACTACGATTATTAACGCTTTCTTTAACCGTCATTGTATTACTATGAAACAGTTGCTCTGCCTTACGGTAAAGGAAATATTCAAAACGATTAGCATTTAACTTGATATTGTCACCTTCAAAATATTCGCGGTCACTTTTAGGTACCACATCGATATTAATCGTTTTTATGGTTTTGAATTCGCTTAACTCTTCGTGAGCCGTAGTGTATTGTTCGCGTAATTCGTCCTTTAAGTGAATGAACTCAATATCAATAGACATAAAGAGTGAGCGGATCAGTTTTCTAATTTTACTTGATTGTTTATCGATGAACTGCCATTCATATTGTAAGCGTCTAGCTAACGACACCTAGCCTTTCTTAATGTTCCAAGGTAACAGCGCCTCAAGGTTATCAGGCTGCTCAGCTAGGTGCTGTAAGCAACTAGAAATATAGTCATGCACCACAAGGTCATTTGCCTTCGCCGTTTCAACAAGGCTATAAAGTACCGCACTGGCATGTGCACCCTTGCTGGTATTTGAGAACAACCAGTTTTTTCGCCCTATCACGAAGGGTTTTATGGCTCGCTCTGCGCGGTTGTTATCTATTTTAAGTCTGCCATCATCAAGGTACCGCCGGAATTTTTCAAATTGATTTATCGCGTAGTTAATGGCTTTACCTAGCGCCATTTTGGGCGGGATTTTATCTTTGTGTTTGAGCAACCATTGGTATAACTCGTCAACAATAGGTTTGGCTTTTTGTTGTCTAACAGTGTACTTCTCTGTGGCTGGCTTATCTTTGATGGCTTGCTCAATACCGTAGAGCTTACCAATGAGGTTGAGCGCTACATCCGCTTTGCCTGTTTTCTTATTATTGCCTTTCGCTTCGATGAATTTACGACGCATATGAGCAAGGCATGCAACCAGTGTTGCCTGAGTTTGCTCATAAGCCTTGTAACCATCAACGTGCATGTAGCCTTGGTAACCATCAAGAAAATCAACCGCACATTGGCCCGCACGGCTGTTATGATAATCGAACAGGACAATATTAGTGCTTTTACCCGGTTTATCATCACCGCAACAATACAGCCACATATAGCTTGTCGCTTTATCTGCGTTGATGACGTTTAACGGGGTTTCATCGCCATGGATAACTGCTTGCGATAACAACACCTCTTTTAAGCGTTGATACAGGGGTGACAACAATTGTGCACAACGTAGCATCCAGCTCGACATGGTTTGCCTGCTTAATTCTATACCAATATCGCCTAACATTGTTTCTAGGCGATAAAGCGGTAAGCCAAACTGGTATTTACACGTGATTATTTGACTCAGCAAGCTGGCCGTTGCGATACTTTTTGGAATGGGTGATGCGGGCATCGGGGCGGATTTCACCACACAATCAATACCTTCTTGCTCACAGTGACGGCATGTATATTTCGGGCGAATCGTTTTAATCACTTTGATATGTGCTGGCACAAAATCTAATGCTTCACTGCTGCTTTCACCCATTTTATGTAAGGTGCTTTGACAGCAATCACATACTTTTTCACCCTCATTGAGGTCAACAATCACGTCTACTCGTGGTAATTGCGCCGGCAGTGGGCGGCGTTTCGGTTTGGCTTTTTCTTTCTTTACTGAGGGCGATGTGGCCAATTGCGATTTATCATACTCATCAAGCGTTTCTTCTGCTTCATTGAATACTTCACCCGCCCCCGGCATTTTTTCTGATTTCTTAGCGTACTCTTTGGCAAGTTTCGCATTATAAGCTTGCAGCAATTCGTGAATTTGCGCATCCTTTTTAGCTAACTCTTCATCTTTTTTAGCGACGACATGTTGCAACTCAAGCAGCATGCGCTTGAGTTGTTCTGGGTCATCAGGAAGTGAGTGTGCATCAAGTTTCATCCCTGCAATTTAACAAAGTTTTATGCACTTTTCTCGTTTGCAGGGCAAATAAAAACGGATGTGTGGCAATGATCGTTTACTGTTAATTAGATCATAGATTGATACTGCAATTCTTCATGGCCAAGCACATCATATCCCGACAACAACCAATCCAGTTGCCCAGAGCTGAGTTCAAATTCTTGCAAAGTGGCTTTATTTGGCCATTTGAACTTTTGTTTTTCGAGTCGCTTATACCACAAAGCAAACCCTGTTTTATCCCAGTACACTAATTTGAGTTTATCTTTCGCTTTGTTGCAAAACAAAAATAGCGCGCCAGTGTAGGCATCACGTTCAAGCTCGCCTTCAACGATGGCGACCAGACCATCAATCGATTTTCGAAAATCCACAGCATCGCGGTGTAAATAAATACGCTCGGGTTCAACAAACATTTTCATCAGGCAAACTCGCGTAACAATTGGCTGAGGTAAGTTGCAGGCGTTGTTGATGGCAAGCTGACTTTTACTTTGCCAACAGTGAGGGTTATCGGCTGTTGCGGCTTGATAACGTCAGGTTGTTTAGTGATTTTGGCGCGAACAAAATTGCCAGGTAATGCCTTTAGCTTGTTTTTTGCGGCATAAAAAGTTGTTTTTGATAAAGTATTTTGCTGACAATACTCAGTGATAGTTAAATCACTCGATTGTTGCTCTTCTATAATACTACGCCATTGCTCAAGGCTACGTGTTTTTCTCATAGCTACCTCTTAATTGAAATTCAGGGATAGCTTAATAGTTTTGACGAGTTACTTGCAGGTGCACTTGGCTAGACGCTTACTTCATATTCACGTCCATCAAAGTCAGTATTATCTAAATGGTCGCTTAACAACTTAATACTATCGGCAGGGATCAGTTCAAAAGCTTTCTTACGCACATCACCAAAACTAAGGTTATCGTCCATATCTGTATCGATAAAATACTTTAACAAGCTACCAGCGGATTTTAATTTGGTTCGAACAATAGTGACATCCTCTACAATGCGTTGTTTAGCATAGCCCTTAGCTGATTCCGTCAACTTTCTAATCATATAGATAAAGGCTGATACTAAATTGTCGTTAGTTTCGCGGTATCTAAAAAATAAATAGCACACAAGATATAAGATGGTCTGGCTGTCATCGTGTCTTCTGAGCTTATAAACGGACTTATGTTTGACCAAGGAAGCATAATACTCAAGGTTCTTAGGGGATAATTCGAGTTCAGCAATAAGTACCTTAATTTCAGGGTAAAGTGAACGTATGATTTTATGCGTCTTCAGCTCTTGTGCTATTTGACTAGCCGAAAAATCTTTAGCCATTTTCTTTAATTTGGCTAAATCAGTAAAGGTGCTATTTGATTCAAGTAATTTAAGTAACGTTGCTTTTGTAGGTTGGGCTAAGTTTTCATTGAGAATAGTCTCGATACGATTTCGTTCATTTGATAACACTGTTGAGATAGTGTCTTGCAATGTTGTGTAGCCAGCTAAGGCTATTCTGTTTTGACCAAAATATGCAATGCATTCATCAAAAACATATCTAGGCTCCAAATTGATTTTTACAACATTATTGAGCCTTCTAAGCAACGGTTCCTTATCTATTTTACTTTGAAAAATCGAAAAGCCAGTATAGCTCAGTAACTTTTTAATTAATGCAGTTTTAGTTCTGGGGGGTAAATCTTCAGTATCAATATATTTATCATTGAAATACTTGGTTTTAATATAGTTATAATCAGCTTCAACATCAGCAAACGTAAAGTTAAACACTATAGGTCGTGATCTGAAGTAACCTAATAGTAGAATAAAATATATTCGTGTTTCAGTTTGTCTTAGCGTATTAATTAACTTCTGTGTTTCTTTATCTATAGAGAAGTAGTCTTCTCTATCTGCTCGGCTAAAGTTTGGTAATGCGTAAAGCTCATTAATTTCAGACTGTGTGAGAATTTGAATACGTTTTGTTAGTTGAGCAGCAATGATGATAAGCCTTTAAAATTATTTTTTGATAATCATACCTCAAATAAGTGATCAAATAATAACCTTAATGCCGATTTCGAGGGGATGGGCACAAAACCCCTATTAGTCGATTTGTATGAATATACGTCCGAGAGTAAATAGGTATCCAATCAATTACCTTACAATGCACTACACGAATCATTCGTGTAATTCTTTACTAATAAGGGATGTACTTACTAAAGCATACGCTCCGCATTCCAATGGAGTGCACTGAGCGTACGTTAAAATCTAGTTTCCATCTTATAAAGAATGCCTTTTTTCTATTGCAAATTTTAATGCGTTTTGGACAGCTTCATTTTGTGAATATCCATCATTCTGATACCCATCAACCCAAGCTTGGTAGTAGCTTTCATTATCATCAGATAAATCAAATACTTTTAGGGTTCTTCCATGAATACCAATGATAGTATTTTTAATGTCATACATAAACGTACCAAATTTAACTGGTGATTTTTTGAATTTACCATCATGATCAACTATTGGATTTTGCTTTTGATTTAGATTTTTTAACATACGGTTACTCCTACATTCCAATTATTTTGTTGATTTATCTTTTTTCATTCTTAAGCTTTAGTGAATTTACCTCTTGCTTAGCATCTCGACCATGCTTTTCGTGCATTGCGTCCTGTCTCATGCTGCCATCTTCTCTTCGGAAATCGTAATCTTGCCAGTTTCTAAGCTCTTCTTCCGCCTGTTGAAGTTCTTGTTCGACTTTTGTTATTGTTTCTTTAATGGTTTCTTCTTTCATTATTAGTCCTTTCGGTTTGTTTACTTTAGACTTTGGAATATTCCAATCACACTAATTTAAATTTATTTACTGTCCTATCTCATGCTTCATGCCGCAAATCATTCTCTTTTAAAAAGCCCACGTCATTCAATTTGAAACGCCGTGAGCTTTTTAGTATGTATTACATAATTACCAATTAAACGATCCTTTAGTGCGGCCACCCGCATCATCTACGGCTTCATAGGACACGTTCATAGTTGGGTATTGTGATAACCTAAGTTGAGTTGAAGCAGCACCACGACCTACATACTCACCATTAAACCACCAGTCATAACCAACTACATAGCCATCTTCGTCTTTACAGGTTGCCGTAATACGAATTGTACCCGAACGTACTAACTGAACACTCTGACAGGTTGGCTTTTTGTTTTCAAACACTTCGTATCGTTCATTAATTTCAGTTTCTTGGCCATACATGCTGGTAGCAATAACCTTTATGTCATAAATACCCGCTTCCTCAATTTCAAAACGATTCATTGGGCTTCTTGGCGGTTTAACTTCAACTTCGTCTCCATTTATAAACCACTTGTAGTCAATGATGAAATCTCGTGGGTGACCGCCTTTAGTTTGGGCGCGAGCTACTAACCCCAGTGGTGCACGACTATAACGGTTCGATGGAAAGTGAACTAAACTCCCTTGCACTGGATCAGCTTCAAGTACGTCAATAAACTTACTTATCTCTTTTACTTTGCCTCTACTATCCGTCACTTTGGCCTTAATTTCATGCACACCCGGCGTTTTGACGAGTAAATTAGAGTACATGCGGGTTGGATTCGTTATCTCAATATTGTCACTTTCCAACCATTCATAGGTATAAGTAACTCCTGGCATAAACTTATGTTTTTGCAATATCATGCCTGTGATGTTTGCTGGCGCTACTAAGATATTACTTCTTATATCAATAGTCGTTTCAGGAAACTCATACACCCAGCTCTCTAAATTACGTTGAGTTTCACGATAAGTAGCCTCTTTATAACCATCCACCCATGCCTTTAACACAAACTTCAACCGGTTGTTGTCATCAAGATCACTTTCAGTAGGCGTGTACTCAAACGACACATCGTTTTTCAATTGGCCATTAGGCAATACCCATTCATATTTAACAGGTAAATCAACGCCACCGTTTAAGTTTAACACCTGTCCTTCTACATCTATTGTCGTGCCCATTTCAACGAGATGAGGTGCACGTATCTGTGCCATCACTGGCCTTGGAGTTACAGGACGCGCATAGTAACGAGCTTCGGACCATGCCTGCTCCCCCGCTGCTTCAGTTGTTGTACTGAATCTGAATCGACCCATAATGAGCGCTTGTTCGCCTTTAGCTATAAATGACTGTACAGGCGCACCTTCAAACCATGTTTTACCCTCATCATGCGACCATTGAGCTTGTCCGTCATATGTATGAAGGGTCGTATTGTAGTCGAGCATATTGAGCTTAAACTCTTGCCCTTCGTATACTTGAGATGGTCCTTTAATCACTAAGCTTGCTTTGTCGTAACCACTAATTTTAAGTGGGGTGCTAACTGACGCTTCACCCGTGTTTTTGTTTGTAACCGTTGCTCTAACGTACTTATCTCCAGCAGCTTGCATTAAGAAAGGTATCGCGTTACGCCCTTCGTACTCTTCTAGCACTGACCAATCAGCAAGGTTCTCTGAAATCTCCCATTTTGTATCATTGCCGGCAACCATATCTTCTATCGTTTCATAGTCATAACGAACTAGTGTGGTAAACGGCACTTTTCCGCTTACTTGTGAGCTCCTTAATTCACCATCTACTCCAGTACCCAAAACTATTCTCATGAATATAGGGGTCGATATAATTTTCTTTTCATATTCTTTATGTGGCGATTTGACTGACGCGACAGCATAGAAACCATTACTTTTGCGGAAAATATCAGCAATAGCAACCGTGAACTGAGCTTGTCCATTTTCATTATTCGATTGTGTATCCGAAATTACTTGTTCTTCACCTCTGTTATTTTTATACGCTAAATAAATATCCCATTCGCCCATGGTGCTTGCATCATATTTACTTATTTTTTCTTTCCAATTCCATTCTCCCATGAACGCCGTTACTTGAACTTCATCTGTGCTTAATACATTGCGTTCTGAGTCCATGCTTAAATTTATAGCCACTTTACGAGATGGTAATACAATAACTTCGCCTGTCGAACCTGCTAAATGTTCATCTGATAGCGTGTAGGCGGCATTTATTGCCAGCGGATAGCGGTCAAACACTTTTCGCTTATCAACATCGTCATCACGAATAATGCCAAGTAGCTCATATATCGGCTTGTGGCTCCTCTGTGCCATGTATTCAGACGATTCATACTCACCACGACTTACATTGATGTTTAACTCCCCCGCGACGTGTTGAAGCCTATAGCGTGCTAAAACGGGATTTTCTGGGATAACACCATAAACACCTTCTTTAAGTTCAATAATAGGGTTTAAATCAAATGCCATTTGTTCAGCAGTTTTAATATTGTATTCAAACTCGCCAGCTTCTACTTTTACTTCATTACCATCAGGGTTAACAACATAAGCGCTGTAGCTAACCGTATTATCAAGTTCATCATGTATAGACCCCGTAACAGTCATAGCCCAGCCTTGATAGAGAGCGTCCATGCCTTTAGGTAGGTTGTCTAATTTGACGTAACAGCCTTTTCTAGCATCTCTTGATATTTCAATAGCTAAATCTTTAGATGCCACAAAGTTACAAAGATACTGGCTTTGGTAGATCTATAACGTACCGCGCTGAATATATTGGTAAAGATCATGTGTGCCAGTGTCTTTAGATTTAATACTGAATTTTGACGGCGCATACACATATTTCTCTTCAGTTTGACCTATATTGCCAAACGAATCTTTCGCTTTTACAATCAGTTCATAGGTATCACCGGGCGTTAGGTTATCTAAATTTCCATCAAAGAACTTAACGTAGCTTTTAGCATCAATTGGATCATCCACTAAAGTAAGTGGTACACCACCAAATGTAGCCTCTATTATTTCATTTTTTGTATCCCACCCTGGATTTGTTACAGCGCCAAAGTCACTGGCAAAGTAAAATGGATTGGTACTACGAGATTTGTCACGTAAATATGTTAATTGAACTTCAGGGGCAAAGCGCTGCAAGTAAAAAATGGGGTTTTCATAATCAGTACCGTTATCGTAATAGTCACGCAGGTTCAAACTGAACTTAAAAGCACCATCTGACAATGGGGTCATATCGTAGTGATAAACAATGTAATCACCCACCAGCTCGGTTTTGGTCGGTGGGAGTCGATTATCTTCACTCAAGTTTTGTTTTGAGCTACTAAAATAGAATGTATTGTTATCAATCTTTACTGATTGTTGAAATCTTATGTCTTCAATTTCTTCGATTATTAATGCCGAATTTTTTAATTTCCATGTTTCATCATTTTTAATGTTGGTGAATGGCGATTTAACAATAACTAGAATTTCATCCTGTTTAGCTTTAGCACTGCCTTCTTCTAATTGCTTTTCAATAACGCTATCATCGTTTTTGTTGTTAATAACAATTTCATGCAATAAAGGCGCTGTATAATCCCAGCTCAATCCATTTGTAAATGTACCCATGCCCTTGTCTAAAAAGTAAGGGCGGTCAGAATCAATGTCGATTTTCAGGCTAGTATTACCCTGTAACTGGTCTACTTTATTCCCTAACGGTGCTATATCGACAGGTAAAGCACATTTTGTAAAGTTACTCTCTACTGTACAACTCTCACCATTAAAGCTAATGATTTGTTTATACAGCCGAGGCTCAACACTAAATGTAATTCCCTTAACGCTTGCGGTGCTATCACGCAGTAGATGGTTTGCACTTGTTGAGACAACTCCATTGGTAAACTCAATCGTGGTGGCCGTCAACTTAGGTGCTATAGGCTCGACAATATCAACCGCTTTTGAGCCAATTGAAATAGGCATAGATTCATTCTCATTGAAGAAAATCTTAATTTCCCAATCAAAGGTTGTAGAACCAAGTTTGTCCGGAAAGCCATTTACCTTGCCAGTCGATTTATCTTCGGTTAAGCCGCTTGGATAATTAGTCCATTCAACCAAACAAAGTGGTGTTTCTTCAGCCCCAACTTTATCAAATGCACGTTTTTTAGCTTGCTCGATACTTGTTGTTAACGCGCAGCCTTGATAATTTGCCATCGATACATACGTGTCTATATCTTGTATTTCATGATAAATAAAATCGTCTGTATACTCTAGCGTAGTCGCCAAGCTATCTTTTGGATCGCGTGGCGTTACTAGAATTTTGTCATGAAATAATGTGAATAACTCATTGTTATACCCAACAACGCTTACTTTAAATTCAGCAAACTGGTCATTTAATGATACTAAATAAGAAGAAAGCATAGCTTGTGTATCAGTAACATCAAAGCTTTGCTTTACGCCCTTGATATTCATCTGTACGTAGCAAAGCCTGTCTTTAAATGTGTCAGAATTTTGTACTTCCTCAAGTGACGAAGTGAAGGCGCTACAGTAGTTAGATGCCTGATCACCTAATCTATACTTTAATTGAAATTTATCTGTAATCGCGTAAGGCGATGTATTAACCTGCTTTGTTCCTTTGTAGCCGCTGAACTTATAATCAGTTATTAGCACCGGTGAATTAGGTGCAGATGAAGCGATCAATAAGCTGCCTTTTGTAAATGTGTTTTGCTTGGTCACCAAGTCTAAGTTGTAGCGACCTCCACTTAAAGCAAAGTCATAAGCGTAATCAACGGTTTTTGTAGTACCTGGCAATATTTCTTTGTTATTAATAAATACACTGCCTTCACTGTCACTACGTAAAGTCACAAAAACTGGGTATTTTCCACTTATGGTACTGCCATCACTTAATTTAATAGGTTTACTATAAAGAGGAAGGTTACCGTCAACGTCTTTGAACACCGCCCCCGTTGCAGGTAAAGTTATTTCTGATAAGCCACTTTCTAAGCCTATTTTTTCTGCAACATAATTAAACCGTAACTCTTTTTCAATTATATTCCCTACATTGTCTTCTGCTAAGACGGTAAGAATGTATATTGAGTTTTCGTCTGGGAATAGCACTGGGTATTCTAATGCATAAAGACCTTCACTAGTTTCGCTGGTGGCTAAGAATACATTTTCGTTAGCTGGGCCACCTTTTAAATTGACAGACTTAATTTTAGATTCATTGTCGTCGGTAAGAGATATCGTAATTTCATCCAATGATTTTATTGTAGCGCCACTTTCTATCGAAAAAACTAAATCAGGTGCCTTTATATCGTTATCAATCGATAAAAGAAGCTTCTCAACATAGTTACTATAATTATCTTTAGCCCAAGCAAACATCTCGAAAGAGCCATGATCTAAATTAGAATAATTAACTGTAGCGACATAATCTGAACCGGAACGAAGTAAAGAAGAAGCTGATATATTTTCAATTACATTGCCGTCCTTTTTTATAATAATTCCAGCACTACCGAGCTTCACTCTATCCCACGTACTGCCCGACTTTAACTCAGTAATACTAAAACTGATTTTTTTTTCTGTTTCATCATGCTCAATTATTTCATTAATTATTGGGTCTTGTGCATCCCACTCCCAAACATGGCTTAAGGTACTGTCAAACATGCTAGTGTTGTCAGAGCTTCGTAAAAGAGGCCTTGAATGGTAATAGCCAACAGTACCTGTTTTATTAAACGCTAAGTTTGTATCTAGTTCACAGGAACTATCCCCAGGTGGAATTTTACATGAACTTCCATACATACTTGCGTATTGTTCGTAACCTCTAACACTTCCTGTAATTCGTATCTTTGATATTATTGTATCGCGCCCATTTTCACCCGAAGCCCTATAGGTTTTAGGTACCCAGCCAACCCCATCAACAAACGCTTCTATATTAGTGCCTTTTGGTGGTAATGTTTTGTCTGTAAATTCAGGGTTTGGAAAGGAAAGAGAGTTACAACGCCACGTACTGTTGTTTGTCCACCCAGCATTTGGATAGTTGAAGTTATTAGAGGTATTTGCTGGACCATAAATTTTAAAATAAGCGAATTCATCATCAACTGAAATTAAACCGCGATTCGTTATACCTGTTGTTGACCCTGCGAATACAGATGCTCCCGGAGCTGCTTTATAGGCCTCTTTCGAGATACGGTATATAGCTTCAAGTGGGTTTTTGTTGATTGGAGTTTTATCGGTAACAGGCCTAAATCCGGCTTGCCCCAAGTAATCACCTGTGTACGTTGGGTCTTCAATTGCAACGATTTTGGGGCTTGGTCCACATTTAGAATTATTATAAAAGTACATCTCTTTTTCAGCACTGTTACCTGCTAAATCGAATACTTCAAAAATTACTTTGTGCTTACTTTGTGCTTACTTTGTGTTCCTGAAGGAAAAAATACAGCTGCATTAGAATTATCCCCCCCTGTTCCTAACATAGCTTTATTCAAGATTGGATAATATGGTACATCGCCTGTTTTATATAACTGACCTTCCTTACCATCTGATTCCCAATATGTTTTATAAATTATTTTATCAATACCAGAAAGGTCATCGGTAATATTACCAAGAGTAAAGTGGCGGTCACTCGTATGACTAAACTTCGGTAGTCCATCTGGAGCATTACCACTGCCATAGGGAAATGACCATGTAAACGCCCCCATTGTTGGGGCCGTAGTGTCAACAATTAAATCATATGTTTCAGAAGAAATTAAATTGCTACTTGCACTTAAAATACTCGCTGTTGCTTGATATTTACCGTCTGCAATAGAGTCTAGTTTTAAAAGTGAGCCGTAATATTCTTTCCCATTAACCGTAATACGATCTGCTGGGCCTAACTTTTCACTAGTTAATGTATTCACAATTTCATTGCTTGAATTTGTGATTGTTAGCTGAACTAAGCGTTCTACACCGGCGCTTAGAGAAAATTGAATATCGTTATTTGTGCCGATATACGCTTCTGTTGGCTTTTGAGTTTTTATAACTTGGTTTGAATCAGTGTAGTTTATTTCAAGTAACTCAGCTGATGCGGTGGGGATTAAACCACCAGCCGTTAGCAATAAAGTTGCCTTAGTGAATTTGTTCATGACAATACCTATTATGGATAATGTAGGTATTCTTAAGCATTGAAAGGGAAATGTTAAAAAATAGGACGCATAAATTAGTACACTCTAGCTTATGCGTTTTTTATGATACGGGACTATTAGTTTGTAAATTAAACTGTATGCATTTGATTTACATCATAATTATCCACAAACCTTTTTAATTGGCCATATAGCTATATTCTTCCATAAATTAAACATCAAATTTATATTGAAAGAATTATTTTGAAACTCTGACTTCTCAACCTTGTTTTGAGCTACACCAATGTAGATATAGATAACCAAGATAAAAAATATGATGCTTCCATACTTTTCATTTACGAGCCAAATTAAGTCTCCTAGTGCATATAGGATTATAAAAGGTCCACCCATATATAAAACGTACTTTAAAAAACCAATAAAATGAGTTTTTATTCCCTTCAATAATTTCGATACTTTTGACTTTATACTCATATAACGCTACCTGTCTGCCAAGTTTGAAGTAGATATAATTAACCGACACTGTGCCGTTAAAACGTAGAGGTGTTAACTGTATGACCTCTAAATTATGGCGGTTAATCCTGATTAGTGGCACTAAATCAATCTGTGCACGTTAATTTCTGGCCATAGAGCGTGATTTTAACATCACCACGTTGATGAAAGTTTAAGTAACCATTCTGCAATGGCGCAACATCTTCAATATCGAATGGCCTTAACAAGATGCCTTCATCGGTAGTTACAGGCAGATTAGCCATGAGTTCATAAGTAAACCGTTGTTTATCTGAACTACTTACTAATAATTCTAAATAAGGCTTTTCACCATCCACAAAGATGGGCTCACCTTTAACGTTTATTTAATTAGTAACGGTTTTTATAATCTGCTCAGTCGGTTCGTACTCTATTTCAAGTGTCGAAGATATGAGTTGGCTTTCGCCAGTGACTATAAACTGCCATTTTTCACAAGCTGAAACTCTGGATATACTGGTTATACTTGCTGCAAGCAATCCAATTTTAATGATATTCATATTAGACCTTTCATGTGGATTTTTTCTAACCTTACTTAGTATCAAGTGCAAATAAAAAAATTACAGATAGCATTTATAGCCTCTGTAAAATTTAATGTTGTGGTAGCCGGTTGATATTATTTGACGAAATCATGTGTTATTAACTCAAATATTGGAAAGCAGTTATGAAACTTAAAAAGAGTAATATTGTACTCGCTTTAGCCGCAGCCTCGGTACTCAGTGGATGTGGTAGTGAGGAAGATGAAAAAAGTGGTGGATTTACTTTTCCAGAAGACACAACTCCCGCATCAATTTCTATTGAGGCGTCAAAACTTATTAATGAGCCCGCTGACTCAGTTTTAGATAGTAGTGTTCGCTTGTCTCTCTCAAAAGCAACAAAAGAAGAAGTGACATTAAGCTATGAAGTGACCGCTATTACAGCGAGTGCGGGAGTCGATTTTGAAGTGACTGCGGGTGAATTAACGATTCCAATAGGCTCATTAAGTTCTACTATTTCATTTAAATTGTTACTGTAGTGGCATTGTAGTGGCATAGTTAATTTGGCCACCCATTAAGAAAGAAATGTTATGCTAATAAGCATACAAATTTGGGTGAAAAAATGACGAAATTAAAACGCGCAACGTATTCTGC
>NZ_AUTP01000230.1:0-4530 GCF_000498075.1 Pseudoalteromonas sp. TAB23 | reverse complement strand
CAAGAAAGCGTCAAGTAAGTTTGGTTGATACAAAATACTATCACTGTATTTCACGCTGTGTTCGTCGTGCATTTTTATGTGGAGAAGACCGTTTTACTGGTCAATCTTACGAGCATCGACGAGGGTGGGTTGAAGATAAGCTGCTTGAATTAGCAAAGGTATTTTGTATTGATGTATGTGCTTATGCCGTAATGAGTAATCACACCCATTTGGTACTATATGTAGATGATAAGAAAGCAAACAGGCTGAATGATAAAGCGATTGTTATTCGCTGGCATAAACTCTGTAAAGGCACATTGTTAACGCAAAAATATGTACAAGGTGAAAAGCTAAGTAAAGTTGAACTCATCTTTTTCAACCAAACGGTTAAACAATACCGCGAACGCCTAGCAAGTATTAGCTGGTTTATGCGGTTGTTAAATGAAGACATTGCGCGCAGAGCAAATAAAGAAGATAACTGCACAGGACGATTCTGGGAGGGTAGATTCAAATCGCAAGCATTACTAGATGAAGCAGCACTTGCAGCGTGTATGGCCTATGTCGATTTAAATCCCATTAGGGCTAAAATGGCTAACACACCAGAAGAGTCAGACCATACCAGTGTACAAAAGCGCTTAACATGCGCGACAGAAGGTAAACAGCCTAAACAGTTACTACGTTTTGCAGGTATGCCACGTCAGATTATGCCTAAAGGACTGCCGTTTGAGCTTAAATCGTACCTTGAACTTGTTGAGCTAACAGGGCGAATAATACGAGAGGATAAACGCGGCTATATTGATAACATGAACCTACCTTTGTTAGAAAGGCTTAATATATCCCCAGAGAACTGGTTAAAGCTGACTACGCAATTTACGCGCGTATTTCATGGTGCAGTAGGCAGGCCCACTTCACAAGCAAGTTACTGTGAAAACTTAAAGCGGAAACGGCGATCAAATATTAGCAACTGCGAAAAGCTACTCGCATAAATTAAAAACCATTTGGTAAAAGTTAAAACTGCAACCTTGCAGTTATTTTCATGCGTGTAATTCAGGTTTTAGCGTGCTAATGACTTATTTATTAGATGAAATGAAAGTGACCCAGCAATCAAAGATAAATTTTGAACCTGATTGGCAAATTTAGTGGCACAGTTTTGTTTGCTCGATTAAGGTGGCTGTCAGGTTTGTATTTCTTAACAAATGTTTGAGGAGGTTGGCTTGCGTAAACATAACAAGTTGCCTAAGTTCGCCGCAAAAAGCGCGGCTGGGACAAATGCTCACTGGGCTTCGCCCAACAACGTTCGCTTTTGCCCCTTGGCAAAGCGTTATATGCCATTATGAAATTAAGCATTGCATTCATTCTCTACCTTTTTCTTCTTTGTCTTATGCGGGAGGAGACCACTTTCCGATCTTTATTAAGTCTATTGAAATATCAGGTAATAAATTTTCATTCATAGCGGACACTAATTTTGCTAATAAAAAGTGGATGGACGAAGATTGTAAATCAATTAAAGTCAGCGGGACTTACGACACATTAAAATGGTTTAGTTATTCTGCACCAATGTCGAAAGACTCACATAAAAAAGCATTAAAAGCTTTGCTGTTATCAAAAAATACTGGTTCGGAAATTTACTTCGGTTACATTGGGGCGGGCTTAATTAAAGAGGCTAATTGTAATTACCAAAGTAAAGGCTTAATGTATGAAAATGATATGGTTTATTCCATTTATCACAGCATATAACAACACGCCCTGAGGTGGACAGCAAGCGCTAAAGCTCACTTTCCACCGCAAATTTTAACAGCGGTGATCCCTTACTTTTCAATGCCGTTAAGTAAGTTGATTCATCGTAGGGCGTATGTGTTTTCCAGCACCTAAATAGGATTCTTATCCACTTAAATGCCAATGATCTGATGATGGTATTATGGGGTTTCCCTTTGGCTTCTTGCTGCCGATAATATGCTTTTGCCCAAAATGAATAGCGCACAGATAATCCAGCCCATTCCACAAATGTTTGCCTTAAAAATTTAGTGCACGAGTATCGCCAGTGTATCCATTCCTTTTTGCCACTGCGTTCGGTTATTGGAGCAATGCCTGCGTATTTTTGTATGTCAGCGGCGCACTTATAGCGGTCACGATTTGACCCCATAGCGGCTAATAATCGAGGTGCTAATTGTGGGCCTGCACCTGGTAAACTATCAAAAATAGCGCGATCTTTCTGTTGCTTATAAAGCGTTTTAATTTCGTCATCAAATTGTGTTATTGCCAACATCAGCTGTTTGAGTTGAGGAACGAGGCATTCAATAAGCAATAAGTTTGGCGTGATCACCGCCATATCATCGGTGAGAATTTCAGCGTCCTTTATTTCTTTTATCCGCTTTTCATTAACGAGTGGGTAGCGGGAATTATGTTGATTAAAGAAGTCGAGTAGTGTTTGTTTTCTCGCTTTTTTAGCGTGAGCAAGAGAGGGCCAACGCAGTAAGAAGTCACAGAATATTTGAGTGTCTTTTTCTTTAAACCAATCAATCACGTGGGGATAATAATTTTTTAGCATTGTGGCTATTTTATTGGTTAAATTAACACGATCTTGTACTAGTTTACGTCTGTATTCGACAAGCTGCGCAAGACACTTAACGTCCTCAGAATCAGGTCTGATAACCGTTAATTTATCCATATGAAGTTGTAAAATTTCAACTTGAATAATCGCATCAGTAGGATCATCTTTAGCCCCGCTGTGCGTAAATGCTGCACGGTATTTAGCAACACTTGATGGGTTAATCACAAATAATACAATGTGCTTAAATTTACTGAGTGCATATATAAGTGGGCCTTTTTTTAACTCACACGCGACAGCAACAGGTCTGCCGTTGTAGCGTTGTTTTAACTCAAGCGCCCATGCATTAATTGACTTAGGTTCAGAGGAAATTACACTTAAAAGTTGTGTATTTGTGTCGCGATTTATTTCACAAATATCGTGTTTACGGTCGGCCCAATCGATCCCGATAAAGGCAGCAAAATCTGAGACGTTAAAGGCTTCCATTTTGGGCCTCCTAGAGGTAAAGTGAAAGAATAGATAGAGGGTAATAGTGTTTCTCGCAGGTCTTATAGATAGTCGGCATTACGACAATCCCTGAGTATGCGTATTGAAACAAATTACTCCTGTTGATCCGAAAGTCTTGTTACAAACATTAAGTGTTTCCGCTCAAATATTCGTAATCAACAGAAGCATATTCCATGTATTAATGAGATAGGTAAATACATTAATTAATGGAACGGAGTAACTATAAGTATTTTAAATGGAACAAAAACAGTTGGTTAGGTTCCGCTTCGCTTCACACTTTAACCAACTATTTTTGTCCGCTTAAGTGGGCGTTAGCGGTACTCAGAGGTTTTGTGAAATATAAAATTTTAGAGTGTGATAATTCAACAAATACTATTGAGGTTATAAACCTTAATTTTGATGTTGATCTCCTAACAATTACAATATCTATTGACGGTGATAAAATTGATATTATTTTCGAAGAGCCTGCAGGTTTTCGAGTCTTAGATGAAGGTGACTTGTTAGAGTTTTGGCCTGAATGTTCCTTACAAGCAGGGTGGCTCCACGAAATAATTTCTGGTGGCTGGTTTGACTTAGAAAGTAAGCGTAATGGTTTTTCGTCGTGTGGTAATTCAGAAATAACGGAATATTTAGTGGTTGGTGTAAATTATTGCGTAAGTATTCTTGGTTGGGAAAAGCCAAGTATTCAGCAAAGTACGCGCTAACAAGACATTGAAAACGGAACTAAAACAGTTGGTTAGGTTTCGCTTCCTACACATTATAACCAACAATTTTAGTCCGCTTAATGCGGCGTTAGGTGTTTCTCAGGTTTGGAGTTCAAATGGGATTTAAGTTTTGGTTCGTTAGAGCATTAAAAGTATTTCTTGGAGTAGCTGCCTTACTTTTTATAGTTGAGTTGCTTAAACAGCATTCAGTTCAAGAAGCATTAATTTTTGCTTGTACTTGGTCTTCAATCACAACAACAGTGTTTATATGTTCAAGATTATATCAATCACGTAAAGGTGTAGAGTGTGCTTTGTGCAATGATATTCCAGACAAAAGTGATAATGATTAGGATGACACCCATCCTAATCATTAGGAAAAAAGCCAATAAAAACAGTATGAAGAGTGCATTATTATAAATAATGAATCACGCAAAAAGCTAAGCTATATAGACAAAATTAAAGCAAAAATAGACAGCCCCATAGGTCGACGATAGCTGATTATTAAAGAATGGCAAACGACTCGGCTGTATCGAACCGGCTTTCCTTTAAATAAAAAGCGGAATATTGCGGTGAATAAAGGCATGAATAAACTGACCTTACGAGGTCAAATGAAAGTGAATACGCAATGGCAACTGTATTGCCTTGTTCATAATATAGAAAAGCTGCAAAACACGATGCATTGAGAAGTATAAGCCCTTTTAACCTAAAATAAAGCCACTCAAACACCCGTAATCCCTTCCAAAACGCCAATTAAAACAATATCAAACACTTCTATATTCTGCGTAAAAATAC
>NZ_AUTP01000229.1:0-50896 GCF_000498075.1 Pseudoalteromonas sp. TAB23 | reverse complement strand
AGCTGTCTCTTATACACAAATCCCTGCTAAGAAATTAGCGGGGATTTTTTTGAACTAAATCTCAATGTCATGATCAGATCTTCAAATCTTGTTTGAGGGCACATTATGATTAACGAACATACTCATTGGGCAAAACAACAATTCGGTAAATCGGACTTAGGTGATCCAAGAAGAACAGCGCGTCTGGTAAAGTTAGCATCAACGCTTGCAAATGAACCAGGAAAACCACTTGTGAACATCACTCAATCCCCCGCCNGATATGGAAGGTGCCTACCGCTTTATTCGCAACGAGAATATTGACGCAACGGCTATAGCAGAGTCAGGCTTTAAAGCCACGGTTGAACAAGCAAAAAGTCATAACTTATTGCTCGCATTAGAAGACACGACCACACTAATTTATAAACATTCCTCCATTCGAGATGATTTGGGTCATGTCGGACGAGGAGCAAAACAACGAGGCTTGTTAGCTCATAGCGTATTACTGTTTGCGCCAGACACAAAGCAAGTTGTGGGATTAATTGAACAGTCTCGCTGGAGTCGTGATATCAACACGATTGGAAAAAGAGAAAAACACGCGACGACTTCTTACGAAGAAAAAGAAAGTTACAAGTGGGAGTCAGCGTCACGAGCGATGGCAGAGCGGCTGCAAGGACAAATGGCGAACGTGATATCGGTGTGTGACCGCGAAGCGGACATCTACGAATACTTGCAGTATAAACTGACCGAGCAGCAACGATTCGTCGTACGCTCGATGCAAAGTCGTCATATTGAAGAAGGTGAGGATAAGCTCTATGCGTTCGCAAGCGAGCTGATGAGTGCAGGCACCAAACACATCCACATTGCACAAAAAGGAGGAAGAAAAGCCCGAAGCGCAACACTGGATATCACCTATGCGCCAGTGACACTCAAAGCGCCTTACAATAAGAAAGGACGCTCCCTACCAGTTTACTATGTCGGCTGTGCAGAGCGAGGAAACGCTGAGAACGGCTTAAGCTGGCACCTATTAACCAGTGAACCAGTCACCAGCAAAGAAGACGCCTTAGCTATCATCACCTACTATGAGCACCGTTGGCTTGTAGAGGAATACCATAAAGTCTGGAAAAGTGATGGCACGGATATCGAAAGTTTACGCCTTCAAAGCCAAGATAACATGGAAAGATTGGTGACGATTAATGGCTTTATTGCGACGCGAATATTGCAACTAAAGTTCACCAATGAGCAGCCTGATTCTCCAAGTTGTGAACAACTGTTATCTCCCAAAGCATGGAAGTTATTGTGGTTAAAGAGAATAAAAACACCATTGCCTGAAACTGCTCCAAATATGTCATGGGCGTATCAGGAACTGGCAAAGTTAGGAGGCTGGAAAGATACCAAGCGCACAGGGCGTGCATCTGTGAAAGTGTTATGGCAAGGATGGCTTAAGTTACAAGCCATCCTGGAAGGCTACGATTTAGCAAAATCTCTTGAGTCAGACTTGTGATCAAGAGACAGCTTTATAGCGGCTTTTTATTTTCTGTATTTTCATGCAGTTCGAGTTTTGGTGCACTCATACCTTTGAGTAACCGACCAAATATATCAGCGCCGGTAATAATGCGCTTCACATCACTCCACACTAACACCACATCGTGATCAATGGCCCCATCAAACGATTTATCTAAAGAATGACTAGCCCGTATTTTTAAAATAACTTCACTCAGGCGCATCGCCTCATCAGCAACAATAATAGGTCTGTGACAATAATGATAAGGGTCGAACGTATCTGGTTCAAACAAGGCTGAACGTAAAAAGCCGTCAGCATCTACCACTAATAAAGGCCAACCGTCTTCATTGGTAATGATCACCCAGTTATAACCTGACTTATGTAGTTTTCGTAAAAACTCATTATCAGTCGTTAATGTAAGGTCTGGGAAAATAGGCAAATCAAGCTTAGTAGGCAAAGCAATAATAGAGTCTGGATCAATTACCTCCCCCTCTTTGGTTACGCTTATTTCATCTAAGCTAAAAAAGTTAAGCGCGCCTATTCCCTCAACGTGCTGAACATCAGCCTCTTCTGCTTCTATGTGTTTGCGAATAATACCTCTGAGCTCACTTTCAGCAAAGTACGTAATCCCCTCTTTACCTAACCATGCATCGAGAATTAAAGCCGTTGGCTTAGCAACTATATAAAACAGAATCTGATAAAACTTAATTAACGGCGAAAGTAGGCTCGCCATTTTTAGCGCATTACGTGAAAAATAAGCCTGCGGTGTTATTTCACCAATAATAGTAATCGCGATAGTTGAGAATAAAAACGAACTTGCGCCCATTAATACCGAATCAGAAAGTAGTGTAAGTAGTACGTTAATACCTACGTTGCCCCACAAAATAGTCGATAATAAAAAGTTAGAGTCGTTTCGAAGGGCCATCACTTTTATGGCCGCCTCGTTCCCTTTTGCACTTTCCATTTCGAGCTGAAGCCTACTTAGTGAAAAAAACGCTAAGTTTAAGCCCGAAAATATTGCCGATTGTGAAATACACAAAGCAATTGCACACCAAATCATGACTTCAAAGGTCATTGTATTTTCCTGTTAGTAATACCAATCCGCAATAATACTTAATCAATTTGAGGGGTTAGATCTGACGCTAATTACGTTAAAAATTTCTGATATACAACTGCATGGATGCAGGAGGTAGAGCAATGCAGGAGCAATTGCCGAGAACAACTAAATAACAAAATTTTTGCCTTGTTATCGACACGATTTTTTTCCCTCAAGATAGATCACTTAATTAAGCGAATTGGTATAAGGCTTATAAAAGCAATAAACTGCCTAAACCTAAAAAGGTAACAAACCCAACAATATCGGTAACGGTAGTTAAAATTACCGAGCCAGATAACGCAGGATCAATTTTCATTTTGTCTAAAATAGACGGAATAACAACACCCGCTAGTGACGCAGCGACTAAATTCAATAATATGGCTACCGTAATCGTAATACTGAGCATTAAATCGTTAAACCATAAGAAGGTAAGCAGACCTATTACAAACGCCCATACCAAGCCATTTACAGCGCCAACACGTAGCTCTTTTTTAAGTAACGCATTGCGGTTTGAATCTGTAACCTGTCCGAGCGCTAAACCACGCACAATAACGGTTAATGTTTGACTACCTGCGATCCCGCCCATAGAAGCAACCACTGGCATTAATACAGCTAGTGCTACAACCTGTTCTATAGTTGCGCCAAATAAACCGATGAACCAGGACGCTAAAAAGGCAGTAGCTAAGTTAATACCTAACCATATACCACGGTTTTTAGCACTTTTTCGCACACTTGCGAACAGGTCTTCGTCTTCACGTAAACCACCGGCTTTAGCGGCTGCTTCATCAGCAATTTCTTGGCGTAATTCATACGCTGAGGCAATGGTTAATCGCCCAAGTAATTTGTTATCAGCATTAACCACTGGCAGTGCCATTTTTTCACTGTGGATCACCACTTCTGCTGCTTCATATAAATCATCATCAGCATGGAGCGATGAAAAGTCATGATTTGCCAATGTCATTAAGTTATCGGTGTCGCTGGCTTTTATTAAATCATTTACCGCAACCTCACCTATTAAACTACCCTTGCGGCTTACTAAATAAATAACTTCACTGTATTGCGGTAAACCTTTATGTAGCAATTTTTTAGCGCCACCGGCAGTTAGCTTCTCTGATACTTTTAAAAAGTCAAAACCTAACCAGTGACCAAGTTGTTCTGGCGGGTATTGCTGCGCTAAATCATATTGTTTGGTTTGCGCTTCATCGAGTTGCTTTTTTGCATACTCAACAAATCGCTCTGGTATAACTTCTTCAAGTTCCAGTAGTTCTTCTACATTAACTTCATCAAGAAGCTTAAAAGCCTCGGTGTCTTCTAGTGTTTGCAGTAACCACAGACAACTGTCTTCACTTAAATTAACAAAAATTTCGTGTTGCGTGTCTTCGTCAAGTAACTGCCAAATTTCAAGTCGTTGTTCTTTTGGTATCGCCTCAAAAAGTAATGACAGGTGCTCTGTAGAAAGCGTTAACTGCGCATCTGCTAATAATTTATTTTTACGTTCTGTTGTATCGCATTGCAGTAAATCATTTATGAGTTGTGGAAGTTGGTCTACCGGATACTCAATCATCTTAAAACCTTAAATTTAAAAGCGTACATTACTCACAGTTTACTTGAACAATAAAAAATTGCAGAAAAAACGTGAACTTATTAAGCATGCGCAGGCTATTTTTGCGCATTGTATGGGCAAACTAAATGCAGTACTAATATTTATTTTAAAAAATTAAAAAAACAGTAAAAGGAATTGTTTTTGAGGGATTAAACAACAAGTAAGCAAACCAAAGGGATTACTTATAATAAAAAAAATCCCATATTAGCTAGGCTAATATGGGCAAAATCACACAATGAATTAGGTGTTTTTAAATTACGGTTTGTGCTTTAAATTAAAGTCTATCAGTAATATTTCGTACTAAGTCTGAATCTACAAATTGAGTAATAAGTGCAGCGCCCCACGCATAGCCACGCTGTATTGGGTAACCTTTAAAAATCCAGCGTTTACGCACGTGATTAAAGCGCTCTAAATAGTCTTGCTTTTTTTGTGGTAGAGGTTGCTCACCCAATTTATTCCATGCTTTATATACACCTGACATGTCAGACCCTCGCATAAAGCGTTGCAACCAGCGCGGAAAACGTGAAAAGCTAATAGTGGACTGAAAATCAATAAAATAAGGTTTACCGTCTGCGCCACATAAAATGTTACCCATATTACGCAAGTCTAAATGCACGATGCCTTTACGATGCATTTTTGCTACTTGACGCTCAAGCTCGCTAAAAAAGCTTACTGGTAGCGTTTTATCTTCATGAATTAAAGCGCGCAGTGGCGTGCCTTCAATATAGTTATAAGCAACCGCTATCGGCGACAATCTACAAAAGCGGTTAGCAACTGCATCAAGCTCTGCTAAACGGCTCAACCCTTTATACTCTTGATTTACCGATAGTCGCGCAAATGTTTTGCGGATAAATAACGGGCTTTGGCTAAAATCTTTAACAATTAAATCAAATTCATTATCTTTATATCGATACACAATCGCGTTAGCAAAACGTCCCTTATGGACAACACTTAAGTGATGTTGCATAAAAGTATGTTCTGGATATTGCTGCTGTAATTGTACTAACAAATTATTTTCAATCATAACAAACCTAACAAGATGATAACTTTAATTGCCTAGGCAACTATATTATCAAAGTTAGATTCTACGCACAATCAGATCAACTAATTAGCACGCTAACTTTCTGTTGAAACAGTATCGCTATTTTATTGATAATCTATTTGTGGGGGGAATTTCGGGTAATGTATCTAGATTATTTATAGCTTTAAATAATAAGTCTATTATTTGATTTTTTTCTGGCTCTGAAAAACCATTTAATGCTTGAGCATAGACTTCGTTTACTACAGGCATTATTTCTGGACAAAGAGCTTTACCTTTTTCACTTAAACACAAAATAGTTGAGCGCTTATCAAGCTCACATTGCGTTTTAATAATGAGTCCTTTTTCTTCAAGTCGGTTTAGTAAGCGGCTCATAGCGCCACGATCATAAACCATATACTCGCAAAGTCCTGCAAGCGTATTAACCGACTCTCTCGCAAGTAGTACAACCACAATATATTGCGCTGAAGTTAAGTCCATAGGAAGTAACTTGGCATCAACATGAATGGCTAATCTCGAGCGTAAAAAAGACACTAAACGCCCCAAGTCTTGCTCTGGCGCTAACTCTTCTCGAGTACAACGTTTAATTGATGGCATGTTTTGCATGGCTATTCCACTGTATAGGTATATTTGCATGCTGATAGACCTTAACACATACAAAAAATTCAATAATTTTTATAAAAACTAAGCAGCTAAAACTAAGCCACAAAAATAAAGCCGCTATTAGCGGCTTTTACTGTAAAGCTTTAAACTTTGTTAAATTTTAAACTGGCCAACAAGCTGGCCTAAGTTTTCACCACGCGCAGCTAAATGCTGGCCTACCGAAGAGGTAGTTTTGCTTGAAATAGTTAGTTCATTAACGATTTCTTGAATGGCAAATACATTACGGTTTATTTCTTCTGTAACGCTACTTTGCTCCAGCGCCGCTGTCGCAATTTGCGTACTCATGTCGTTAATTGATCTAACTGAGGTTGTTACCGCACCTAAACTTTCTGAAATAGCACGAGACGATTCTACTGAGCGATTACAACTATTCTGACTCGCTTGCATTGCGGCTACANCATCCGATACTAAATTATGTAGCTCACTCAACATTTCACTAATCTCTAATGTGCTAACTTGAGTACGACTTGCTAAGCTTCTTACCTCATCAGCAACAACAGCAAACCCTCGCCCTTGCTCACCTGCTCGTGCAGCTTCTATTGCAGCATTAAGTGCAAGTAAATTTGTTTGCTCGGCAATTCCACCAATTACGCTTAGTACACTATTAATCTTTTTAGATTGATCACTGAGTGAATCAACTTGTTCTGCGGCTAGGTTTATCTCGCCCATTAGGTTAGACACCTCACTGAGTGAAATATCAACACACTCTTGAGCTTTAGCAACTTCTTGCGTTGCCGCTTGGGTTGACTCTGCCACTTGATTCGTATTTTGAGCCACCTCATGAGAAGTAGCCGACATTTCGGTAATAGCCGTCGCAACAAGGTCTGTTTCATGATTGTGATTAAGTAGCTTGTCTTCAATTAATCGTGTTTGTGTATTTATATCACTAGAGGCTGTTTTTACATCGTGTGTTACATCAACCACATTGGCAATAATGCCATGTAGCTTACTTACAAACATATTAAATGCTTCGCCAAGTTGGCCTATTTCATCGTTAGTATCAATATCTAAACGTTTGGTTAAATCGCCTTCACCTTTAGCAATGTCGTCAAGGCTTTGCGCCATGCGCTGTATTGGTTTTACCATTGTATTTGCGGCAACTAACGCACATATAATAGTTAACACAACCCAAAATAAAGCAATTAGCAATAAGGTCATTACCTTATCATTCATGTGCTCTTGCATTGCTGTTTGATATTTAAGTAGTTCTGCGTCTATATCATCCATATATGCGCCAGTACCAATCATCCAGTTTGTACCTGGGATCATTGCTGCATAGCCCATTTTTTCAACTAAGCCTGTGGTATTTGGTTTTTGAAAATGATAGTTAAAAGCGCCACCGCCTTTTCTAGCTTGATCTAGTAAGCCCACTATTATTTTTTTACCGTTAGGGTCAGTCATCCCTATTTTGTTTTGCCCTTCAATAGCATCACCTAATAATGCATGAAAAACACTAACGCCATTTGTGTCGTATATAAAAAAGTAACCACCTTGACCAAATGTTAAATCTCTTAAAGCGTTTTTAGCATCTTGCTCAGAGCCATTTGCTATTTGATAGCGAACAATTTTACTGGCAATTTCCACCTCGGTGCTTAGCAACGTTTGTTTGTCACTTATTAGTTTAGTTTGAAATGCTTCAAAATTTTGTTGCTGATTTTTATTCTCTAAATAATAAGAACTCAGCATCAAGCTAATCAAAAGTAGCATTAAGGGCAATATAGCTAATAACAACAGTTTGTTTTTCAAGCTTAAATTACTCATTTGTTCTCCGGGTAAATAAAGGCGTATATGCAGCAACAACTAAAATCTAGCAAAACCAATATAGTTTGCAGTTTTACTTATTTGCCCAAAAATAACTTCGCTCATTTATATCGCTTTTAACTCATATAAGAAAAGCATAAATAAAATCAGTAGGACCAAGTTTTAAGAGGTCAGCTTAGCCATATTATAGTCCCAACCAGGGTTTTTAGACACCAATAACGCAGAGACCTTAGTCTTAATCAAAAAATAATTTATCCAACATTTGTCCGTTATTTAAAACACTATTGATAGAATAGTATTCATGTAGATTTACTGCCTGTATTTTAGGTTAATTAGTTTTACTTGTAGCAAGTTAGATCATTTAGCAAGTGAGTATAAATATTGACCTCAAGGTTAAATCAACAAGTAGAAATTAATTTTTCATTAACATAAAATAACCCTATCTCCCTAGGAACAAATAACCAGATAGATTAAAACATATTGTTTTGAGCCACTGTTATGAATAAATAAAAATGAATTACTAATGAAATATATTTTATACCTCGTGCTTTTAATCTCTAGTCAAGTATTTGCAAAGCCTGTAAATAATAGTGTTGCATTTTACTACTCATCCCCTATGCCTCTAGCCGAAATGACTTTTTATTCTCGCGTTGTAGTTCAGCCAGAACACGTCACTGAGCACGAACTTAATTGGTTTAAACAGCGTAATATTGCTGTTTATGCTTATTTAAGTGTGGGCGAGTCCTTTAATAAAAATAAGTCATCACTTAGTATAAACCCCAATTGGAATAGCCATATTGCCGATTTAGCATCAGCACATTGGCAACAACATATTAAAAGTAGCGCTGTGGCATTAAAAGCACGCGGCTTTAGCGGCTTATTTTTAGATACCCTAGATAGCTATCAGCTATTAGATGCTAAACACAGCAAATCAGATCAACAAGCTGGGTTAGCTACCATAATAAGCTCACTATCTGAGACTTTTGATAAGCACCTTATTCTTAACCGGGGCTTTGAGTTATTGCCTAAACTCGCTAATTTAGCCAAAGACTTAGTTGCTGAGGGGTTGTATAGCCACTTCAACCCAAACGACAATAGCTATAAACTAACTAATAAAAACGACCAAGATTGGCTAAGCGCACAATTAAAAAAAGCACAAAACTTAGGCCTCAACGTCCAAATTATTGATTATGCAAAGCCCGATGACCGACTCGCTATGGCACAAAAGATTATAAACGCAGGTTTTAATCCATGGGTGACAGATGGCCACTTGCAAACATGGGGTACATCATCAATAACACCGGTGCCAAGGCGAATATTAATCCCTTATAATAGCGATATTTCACCATTAGTTAAAAAATCCGTTCATTCAAAGCTTGCTACAATCATAGAATACTTAGGGTATATTCCTGATTATGTAGACATAGCTAAAGAAAGGTTACCTAAAATAGATCCGAGTTTACATGCCGGCATTATTTCTTGGACTACTAATAATATATTTTATAGTACTGAGATTATTAAATGGCTAGAAGAAGGTTTAGGAATAGTACCTGAACTTATATTAGGAGAATTACCTCAATCAAATAAATTACTAGTTAGTTTAGGCGTAGAAAATATAAATGTTGCGCAAGCTGGACCTTATAAAGTTGAATACTTTGCTGATTGGCTAAAAGGTGAAACTACAAAATCACCTGTAATAATCAGACCAAACTTTCTTAAATTAACCTCAGACGCCACAGCGTTAATTAGCATTACTTCAGCAAACGGCAAAACCTTAGCGCAAGGAAGTAAGACTAAACTGGGTGGCATAATAGTAGCCCCTTGGCTAATTGATAATTTACCACTGGAAGGCAGTAAATGGGTGATCGACCCTAAGAACTTGTTAAATAAAGTACTAAATTTACCCACAATATTAGCTCCTGATACAACGACTCTAAGCGGAAGGCGTATGTTAACTTTGCATATAGATGGCGATGGATTTAGTAGCGTTGCGCACTTCAAAGGTAAGCCATACAACTCAGAAGTAATTCGCGATGAGGTAATAAAAAGGTACAAATTGCCATTAACCTCCTCCATAATACAAGCAGATATAGAACCTAACGGCTTACATTCAAAACAAAGTAAAGAACTTGAGCAAGTTGCAAGAGATATATTTGAACTACCTTATGTAGAGGTTGCATCCCACACATACAGCCACCCTTACTTTTGGAAAGTACTATCAGGAATACAAAACATAGATGAAGATGACACGAAATACGGACTTAATTTAAATATTCCTGGGTATCTTTCTGTCGATTTAGAAAAAGAAATTTCAGGGTCAATTCAATACATTAATGAACGACTGACGCCAAAGAATAAAAAAACAGTATTAATTCTATGGTCCGGCGATGCAGTTCCAGGACCAAAGGCTTTAGCCATAGCAAGAAAAGCTGGCGTTCTCAACGTGAATGGTGGTAATACTTCAGTAAAAGCTGATAACCCAACACTTACAAATGTTTCGCCAATTGGTCGACCTGAAGGTGACTTGTTATACCAAATTTATGCACCCATTATTAACGAGAACGTATATACCAACTTGTGGCATGGCCCTTATTATGGTTTTAAACGCCTAATAGAAACATTTGAAATTACAGAAAAGCCATACAGATTAAAGCAATATAGTATTTACTTTCATTTTTATTCAGGTGAATTACCTGCAGGACTTGATGCACTTAAATACAACATAGACTACGTACTTGCAAGACCGAATACGCCAGTACATTTAAGCCAGTATGCAAAAATAGCTAAAGACTTTTATTTTTCAGCTCTTGCTAAAAACAGCAATAACGAATGGTTTTTTAGCTCTCAAAGCATTCGAGCATTACGTATTCCCAATGATTTTGATATCCCTAATATAGTTCAAAGCTCAGGTGTATCTGGCATCACTCAAAAAGGTGATTACATTCATATAACTGATGATCTAGCAAAGCTTAGCTTTGATCACAGCCAGAAAAACAATGTGCCTTATTTAGCTTCAGCTAATGTCTCCATGGATAATTGGCAAGTAAATGGAGCTGTCAGTTTTAAAGCATGGGTGCCTGCTAAAATTGATTTAGTTAATGGTCGTTCGTGTGAGTTTGTGTCTAATGGTGGAAAGCGCTTTAGAGGTAAATCGAATGCTGATATCACACAGTTTAGTCTGCCAAAAGGACAATTCTATGGCTACTTAAAATGTAAAATAGCTGCATGATGGTGAGCAATAAAAAACTATACTCTTATTATAGTTAATATATTGATGCACTCTTTTATCGTTTTTCTAAGTATAGGTTTATAGGTTGATCTTAATAACTCGAGTGGCAAACCAATAAGTTTTACTGCTGTGAGTTAATCAAACCTACATGTAAATTTAACCTATTGAGTATAAGGTTGAATTTACATGTAGAGATCAATCTTTCATTAACATATAATAGTCCTATATTCCTAATACTAAACAATTAGCATTAAATCGGAACACATCACTTTGAGTCACAGTTATAATCTAATAAAAATGAATTATTAATGAAGTATATTTTATACCTTGCACTTTTAGTGTCGGCTCACGCATTCGCAAAACCTGTAAATAATAGTATAGCTTTTTACTACTCATCCCCTATGCCTCTAGCCGAAATGACCTTTTATTCTCGCGTTGTAGTCCAGCCTGACCTTGTGACTGAGCACGAACTCAATTGGTTTAAACAGCGTAACATAGCTGTTTATGCTTATTTAAGTGTTGGTGAGTCGTTCATTGAAAGTGAGTCTTCACTCGCAGTTAACCCTAACTGGAATAGTCACATTGCCGATTTAACATCTACGCATTGGCAACAACATGTGCAAAATAACGCAGCTACTTTAAAAGCACGTGGCTTTAGCGGCTTATTTTTAGATACCCTTGATAGCTATCAGCTATTAGATGCTACACACAGTAAACCCGATCAACAAGCTGGGTTAGTCACCATAATAAGCTCACTATCTGAGACTTTTGATAAGCACCTTATTCTTAACCGGGGCTTTGAGTTATTACCTAAACTCGCTAATTTAGCCAAAGACTTAGTTGCTGAGGGTTTGTATAGCCACTTTAATCCGACCGATAATAGCTATAAACTGACCAACAAAAACGACCAAGATTGGCTAAGCGCACAATTAAAAACAGCACAAGACTTAGGCCTCAACGTCCAAGTTATTGATTATGCACAGCCTGACAACCGTCTTGCTATGGCGCAAAAAATAAAACAGGCAGGTTTTACTCCTTGGGTAACTGATGGGCACTTACAAACATGGGGAACATCATCAATTACACCGGTGCCTAGGCGCATCCTAATTCCGTACAACAGTAACGTAAAGCCACTCATTTACACTACCGTACATTTAAAGCTTGCGACCATGATTGAGTATTTGGGGTATATACCTGATTACATAGATATGGCAAAGCGCGATTTACCTTTAGTTGATCCTAGCTTACATGCTGGTATTATTTCGTGGACCTCAAGCGACGCATTTTACACACCAACACTTAATAATTGGCTTGAAGCTAATTTAGGTGTGGTGCCAGAGCTTATTTTAGGCGAGTTACCACAATCAACTAAATTATTATTAAGCTTGGGTATTGAGTCGTTAAACACACTGCCTGAAGGTCCATATAAACAAGATAGCTTTGCACCTTGGCTCAAAGGAGAATCCACAACACCTCCCCCTATTGTTAAACCATACTTACTCAAATTAGCAACTGATGCGACTCCTTTAATTACAATAAAATCATCGGATGACACAATAGTTATACAAGCTGCTAAAACTAAATATGGTGCAGTAGTAGTTGCTCCTTGGCTAATTGATGCATTTCCGATGGAAGGCAGCAAATGGGTTATTGATCCGCGTACACTACTAACTCAGGCTATGGGACTACCACCTATATTAGTGCCAGATACAACCACCGAAAGTGGCAGGCGAATGCTTACGCTGCATATCGATGGAGATGGATTTACAAGTGTTGCCCACTACGCAGGTAAGCCTTATTCAGCAGAAGTAATTCGAGATGAAATAATTAAACACTACAAACTGCCTTTAACGTCATCTGTGATCCAAGCTGATATTGAAGAAGGCGGTATTCATTCTAAACAAAGTACCAAACTCGAAGGCATTGCGCGTAGTATTTTTAACCTGCCTTACGTAGAAGTTGCTTCACACACTTATAGTCATCCCTATTTTTGGACAGCACTATCTGGGCGAAAAAAAATAGATGAAGACGACACAGATTACGGTTTTCATCTAGACGTGCCTGGCTACAACACAATTAGCCTTAAAAAAGAAATTACAGACTCGATAAAGTACATTGATGAAAAACTCACACCTAAAAATAAAAAAACAGTAATGATGCTATGGTCTGGTGATGCAACACCTGGCCCAAAAGCACTTGAACTTGCTCGTGACGCTGGCGTATTAAATGTCAATGGCGGTAATACTGATGTAAATGCTGATAACCCAAGCCTTTCTCACATCTCCCCTATCGGTCGCCCTGAAAGAGATTTGCTGTATCAAATTTACGCCCCCATATTAAATGAAAATGTTTACACAAACTTATGGCATGGCCCTTATTACGGCTTTAGACGCTTAACCGAAACATTCGAAATAACAGAAAAGCCATATAGGTTAAAACCTTACACTATTTATTATCACTTTTATTCAGGTGAAGTTCTTGCGGGCTTAGACGCTCTTAAACACAACATTGATTATGTTTTAGCAAGGCCAAATACACCGGTGCATTTAAGCCACTATGCAAAAGTAGCAAAAGATTTTTACTTTTCTGCACTTGCTAAAAACAGTAATAATGAATGGTTATTTAGCTCAAAGTACATTCGTACTCTGCGCATACCTAGCGATTTTGATGTGCCAAACATAGCTCAAAGTGAAGGAGTATCTGGTGTAACTGAAAAAGGTGACTACATACATATTATAAATAACATAGCTCGCCTTAGCTTTGATCATAGCCAAAATAGTAAAAAACCTTATTTAGCATCTGCAAATGTTGTTATTAATAACTGGCAAGTTAACGGACCGGTTAGTTTTAAAGCATGGGTGCCCGCTTCACTTGATTTAATTAATGCACGTTCTTGCGAATTTGTATCTAATTTGGGTGAGCGCTTCAAAGGTATTAATCGGGGTAAATTAACACATTTTAAAATACCTACAGGTGACTTTTATGGTTACCTTAACTGCAACGGATCTGCTCTATAATGAATACTAAAAAGCGCCCTCAGTTAATTTCTATAAAAACAATATTAGCGATACTAGCTGTAAGTTGTTTTGCACTTTATGCGTTATTTCCCCATACCTTATTTTTTGAAGATGATGCACTTTCACAAGATTATACCTTTGAAAAATCGTACCTTAATGCAGCGCTCAATACAGAGCCCGACAACGAAAAGCTTCGCGCTAAATTGGTTGAGCTACATATAGGGCTTAGTGAGTATTCACAAGCCACTAACGAGCTTGAAAAGCTACCTAGGGGCGAGCGCAAAGCAACACTTGAAATAAAGTTGCTTTACTCATTATGGCTAGCAAGTGGTGCTAAAGTTGACGACCGCTTTGAAGAGCTATCTTTAAAAATAGGAGCTCATAAAAATTGGAACGAACAAATACTGACAATTGCAAAAGCCGTTGGGTTAAACGCAAAAGTTGCTCAGTATTATCAAAAAAATAATCAGCCACTCCTTGCAGCCGATTACTGGTTAAGCGCAGGGGAACCTGACAAAGCATTCGCTATTTATAAAACAAATATAAATGCTGACATTGCAGCTAAAGCGATTGAAACTGCACTTGGCGCAAATAATCCGATTCAAGCTTATGCATGGTGGAACACCTACGGTGACAAAGCCGATGTTAAACGCACCCTTTATTTAGCAAACTTGGCTGGCAACACAGAAGATGCAGCTCAAGCTATTGAAAGCTTATTAAAGACCGATCCAAATAACAGCGAGTACTTAACACAAGCAATGCACCTGCGTTTAGCAAATGGAAATGCAAAAGGGGCTGAGCAATTACTTGCAAAGCTATTACTACAAAGCCCAGATGACAAAGAGCTACATTTATTAAATTGGAAGATAAAGCGCTGGCAAAACAAGCCTAAAGAGGCACTCCGAGAGTTTAAATGGCTAATGTCTAACAAAGCCGTAACCCCTGCGATGCTTACCAATAGTATTAACGATGCCACCGCTTTATATTTATACCAAGATGCTAATGATATATACGAATATAAAGCCCAAAATAGAAATCTAAAAGGAAATGGCTTTGCTAATTGGATGCAAGCTAACGAATTTATTGGTAACACAAAGCAAGAGTTAAATAATATTGAACGCTTTGAGCAAATAAATGGTAAAAGTGCGTTATCACAATATTGGAAAGCAAAAGTACTTCACGATACTGGTAATTTAAAAGCATTAAGAGCTTTGTGGCCTACATATAAAGGGCCTAAAAATGAAGAAGATTTACTTTGGATTGCCCGCGCATTTTGGCTAGAAGATGACTTTTCTACAGCTCTGCAAGTACTAAAAAACAAACATGAAAGTTCTGACGATGAGTTTTGGAGTGCCAATGTAGACATGGCAATGCGAGTCCAAGACAAAGCTCATGAGCTATATGCATTAGAGCAGTTACAACAAATAAGCCCTTTAAGCGTAGGCGACATGCTGCACTACCAACAATTACGCTTTGAAGGTCGGCCTCAGGAGCTTCTTGATTATTTATGGAAAAGCGAGTCGCAAACTGACCGTCAATTGATTCAAATTGCATTATTAAGTACACAAGTAAATGATGCTAAATCAGTTGCACGTATTCATGCTGAACTTGATAAGCAGCGCTACAATAAAGCCCTCTACCCTGCTTGGTTAATTCTATCAAATTGGTATCAAAACCAAAGTGATTTAAATTCAGCTTATACAACTTTAAACCGCGCCGCTAAATTAAGTGAATATGACTCTGATGTTGTGCTTGCACAAGGTTGGTTAGCGCTGCAAATGCACGACACCGTGATGATTAGCCGCATTTTAGCTCGCTATTCTCAAAGCGATCCTTCCTATGCGTGGACCCAGCTATTAGCAAGCTTATCTATTCACGAGAAGTCATATAACAGTGCTTACTTTTATTTGCGTAAATTGGCCATTGCAGATCCAAGTGACTTAACAACACTGGTTAACTTAGCCGATGTAATGAAACAACTTGGCTACTATGCAAATGCTGCTGAACTTAATCACTATTTACTGCAACACTTACCTAAAGATAAATATGCATACAGAGGCCTAATGTTCCGCTGGGCGGGCGCGATGGCTGTTCCTCATTTAATGCAATTAAACACAATGGAAGAACTTGCCCCCGACACTATTGGTGAACCTCAAACAAACTGGTGGTTAGCGCGCAGGGCTGCACAAAAATTAGAGCCATGGCAAAAGCTACAACTTTATATGACCAACGGCGAATTTAATAAAGCGAAACAGCTTATAGCTGAAGGTTCACTAAGCAAATTAGATGAGCTAAACGCCCTACTCTATTTAAAACAACCCTATGCCACCATGCAACGTTGGTACGAAGAACTCACTAGCGAACCAAATGAATCGCAATTGAGTTTACTCAGAAATGCACGCACATCCTATTTTAGAGCGCTTGAAATAAACCTATCGCCAGAGGCTGGTTTAAACAGTAGCCAGTACGATGTAAACGTTTATTTTCCTTATGCTAATGGGCAATGGAAATTAAGTTTAAGTAATCAGCAAAATCTTGATAACAACGGATTACTGTTTGCGATAGAAGATAAGATGACATTTGGTCGTTGGTATTTTGATGCAAAAATAGATTCTCACCAAGGCAGCTTAGTTAGCCGTCAAGGTTTTAGCTTGGACTCTCGTTATCAATGGGATTCGCGTACACAGGTAGGTTTAAAGCTTGAATATAATGTTGAAAACCGCCAATCAGAAGCGCTACTTAGCTATGCTCAGCTAGATAAAGCCACGGCCTATGTTAACTACAATATTGATGGTAGACAAAACGTACAGCTATCAGCAGCAGCAATGTCTTTTTCTCGAAGAAGCGATGGCAGCTCACTTATAAATGGCCAAGAATATAATGCACGTTACCAATACAGCATTTTAAAAGACCGCCCAATTTGGAACGCTTATTTTAGTGCGCAATGGCAAGACTTTGAACGTGTAAATGCATTGATAAATACAGAATCAAGACCTCTAAGAGTTGACCTTCAACCATTTAGACGTTTTGCACTAGGGACCTCATTTGCTTCAACTGGTTCTTTAGAACCTCCTTATTTAGGCGCAAGCCCTTCATGGTTATTTGATATAAGTACTGGCTATCAAACACTTAACGATACAGTAGATGTATCAGTTTCAAGTGGCGCTGGTTGGTCTGTACTGGGCGATGATTTATTTAAATTACAGCTGGGTTACCAAAGTAGTAATAAAGTGGGTAACTCAGATACACAATTACAATTAGGTTATTACGTACATTTTTAATGTTAGGAGAGAGTATGTTTCGTTTAATTATACCGTGTTTGGTATTACTATTATCAGCATGTACCACCAGCAGAGTTGCTGATGATGTAGAGCTTAGCCCTTCGAAAATTGTGGCATTAATGCCACTTGTTAATCATGCTCAAACACCGCTTGCAGGTGAGCGTGCTGAAGATATTTTAGCCAGTATTTGGCAACAAAATAAATTACCAACTCTTATACGCGCACCTCGCGTAAACACCAAAGAGCTTCCACCACTGGACGATCAATACCGTTTAGACAATGCTATGCAGTGGTTAAGCACTCAACAAGCTGACTATGTACTAACAGGCAGCATTGAAGAGTGGCGCTACAAAGCTGGGCTTGACGGCGAACCCGTTGTTGCACTTACATTATCACTTACTGAAAATGGACAAACAACGCCGATTTGGACGGGTACTATTGCTAAAAGTGGTTGGGGCCGCGATAGCATTGCAGCAACAGCACAAGATGTGATTGCCGATTTAATTTCTTATATAGAGGTTAGTGAGTGAAAACACATTTCCTTAGACCAAGAGACGTTCCTGAGCTACAAATATGGGCTGAGGTATTTATATTTACCGCGCTTGCTTTAGGGCTGCCTGTATTATTTAACGCAGAGGACCCATTTTGGACTGAGGGAGGGTTTTCGTGGCCTGTACTTGGCCCACTTTTAGTTTCTCTACGTTATGGCTTTTCAAAAGGCTTTATTAGTATTTTATGTTTGCTTGTTGGTCAACTTTTTTTACTTCAAGCAAATATTTTATCACCACAAAGCGACTTCAATATTAACGCCATGATTGGCTACATTATTGTAATTATGATCACTGGCGAATTTAGGGATGTGTGGGAACGTACTAATCAACAACAAAGTATTCAGCTTGAGTACGTAACCGATCGCCTTGAAACATTTACTCGTCAGTATCACTTAATTAATTCATCTCACGATAGAATAGAGCAAATGCTTGCTGGCCATACGTTAAGTTTGCGTGAATCGCTACAAGCAGTAAGAACCTCTATCGGGCTATTAAAAGAAAGAAGGCTTGATAGCGCAGCGCAAAAAATAATCGACCTATTCGTTGAATATGGTTTATTAGAAAGAGCGGGTTTATATAAAGTTGAAAACGACACTGTTTTAGAGCCACCACTTGCCTCTATTGGCCAAATGGGTCAAATAGCTGAAAATGATCCTCTTATATTAGCGATGATTGAAGAAAAAGAATTAGTATCAGTAAAAGACGCAAAAACTGCGTTAGGTATAAGTAAATACCATATGGCAATCCCACTTATCGACGTAAATAATACAATTTACGGCGCTATTTTAGTTGAAAGAGTACAATTTTTTGCGCTTAAAAATACCACTCTTACACTACTTGCTGTTATGGCTGGGCATATTGGCGACCTACTGCGCCATGAAATAACAAACCCAGTAATGACTTATGAAGAGTCTCCGTACTTTATTCGCCAAGTTAAACGCGCGAATAAAGAAGCAAAACGATACAACATTCCATCACAGCTGCTAAAAATAAAAGCCAATAATATTACTGATAAATCGACTCAACTTATGAGTTACTTAAGTGAAGCACGCCGTGGTTTAGACATTTATTTGTATGATAATCAAAATCAGGTATTACTGCTATTAATGCCATTAGCTGATGAACTTGAAAAAGCAGGGTTTATCGCCCGAATGAACACTTGGTGTAAAGAGCGCACTGGTAACACTTTAGCTGAGCTTGATATTGTTATTGAGCAACAACTTGCACTACCAATAAGCTCAGATGATATAAAGAGATTGGTTTCACTTTCATGATTATAATTATTGTAGCGGCTATTTTAGGGTGTATTTGTCAGTACTTTGCATTAATAGAAGTACTGGAAACACCTAATTGGTTTTTAGCTATACTATTTCATGCTATTGCTAGCATCCTTTTTGCTATTGTTAGTTATGTGTTTATACCTAAAAAATACAAAACGACTCCTTATAGCTCTTTGCTACTCATGTTTTTATTATTGTTTACATTACCAGTACTTGGAATTATTGGCGTTGTAGTAGCGATTACGTTTGCTCTTTGTAAGCCTCTCAAAAACGACGAGATAGAAATAGAAGAGCATAAGATACCTGAGCTTCCTTTTGAAGCCAGAGCAATATCAGCAAATCCGACCTATTCTATTGGCGGACTTAAAGCAATTTTGAAGCACGCTAATGAGCCAAATAAACGTTTAAGTGCTGTAATGGCAGCTCGTCACATGAGTGACTCACAAGCAATTCCTATTTTAAAGCTAGCACTTAAAGATTTAGAAGATGATATTCGACTACTCGCCTACTCAACCCTTGATGGTAAAGAAACCAAACTCAACGAAAAAATCAGTTTGTATCAGCAAGAAATAGCCGTTACGACTAAGCAGCCTAAATTGAGCCATTTACAAAAACAGCTAGCCGAACTGTATTGGGAACTAAGCTACTTAGGCTTAGCCCAAGGTGCACTGCGTAAATACGTTTTAGAAAAGGCAGAAGCACTTGCAGAGCAAAGTATTGAGCACGTAAAAACACCTGCAACCTTTATATTTTTAGGCCGTATATCTTTAGCCTTAGACAAATACGAAATAGCCCATGAGTACTTACTTAAAGCAACTGAGTTTGGTATGGCAAGGCGTCATGTTCTCCCTTATAAAGCCGAAGTTGCCTTTTGTATGAACAAGTTTGACGACTGTAAACGCTACTTAAAAGAACTCCCAGAACAACCTAAGGGCAGTGAATTACGTCATTTGCAGGAGTATTGGCATGAGTAATAAAAATGCAGACATTTTACTGCTTTTGGAAGGTACCTACCCTTACGTACGTGGTGGTGTATCTAGTTGGGTTCATCAAATAATTGAAGGGTTACCTCATTATAACTTTGAGCTTGTTTTTATAGGTGGAGCACCAGAGCATTATGGCGAGATTCAATATACTTTACCTAAAAACGTTACCAAGCTGCATGTTCATTATTTAGTGGAAAATGACACATCTGAAATAAAAGCTAAGCATGGCGTTAAATATAAAAAAGAACTCTTTGATTTCTGGCAACAACTACAAAATTATTTTAGAGATTGTAACGAGCCTATCCCGACTGAATTGTTAAAATTTGCATTTGAAACTTTGGCTAAAAAAGACGGTATTAACGAAGCCGACTTTTTATATAGTGAATCATCGTGGCAAGTGCTCACCAATTACTATTCAACTTTTTGTGATGAGTCCTCTTTTATTGACTTTTTTTGGTCATACCGCAATTTATATAAACCGCTATTTAAAATAGCCGAAATTGCACGTGGACTTCCAAAAGTTAAACTTATTCACTCCATATCTACCGGGTATGCTGGTATTTTAGGCTCTGGTGCCAGTGTTATAAGCGATACTCCTTTTTTGTTGACCGAACATGGTATTTACACCAAAGAGAGAAAAATAGATCTTATTCAAGCCAGTTGGATCAAAGAGTCAGAACAAAGCCTAGGTAAAAACTTAAATACCGAGATGGGCTTTATTCGCCGTATGTGGATCAGCTTTTTTGAGCAAATCGGCCGAACAACATATCAAGAAGCAGATAAGATCATTTCACTATACGACGGTAACAGGCAGCGCCAAATAAAAGATGGTGCAGCGCCAGAAAAAGCATTTGTTGTACCTAATGGCATTAAAACAGTGCGCTTTATTGAAGCGCTTGATCAGCGTCCAAAACAGATACCACCGGTTGTTGGATTAATTGGACGTGTAGTGCCTATAAAAGATATTAAAACCTTTATACGTGCGATTAAAGAAGCGCAATCGATATTACCAGAGGTCGAAGGCTGGATCATCGGCCCTTATGAAGAAGATCCGCAATATTACAAAGAGTGTGAACTACTTGTAGGCAGCCTTGATTTACAAAACAGTGTTAAGTTTTTAGGTATGCAAGATATTACCAAAATTTTGCCTCAGCTCGGAATTGTTGCTTTAACCTCGATTTCCGAAGCGCAGCCTTTAGTACTTTTAGAAGCAATGGCGGCCGGTGTGCCTGTACTTGCTAGTGATGTTGGCTCGTGCCGCGAAATAATCGAAGGCGGAACCGATGAAGATAAAGCATTAGGTAAAGCCGGTGAAGTTGTCTCAATTGCTTCACCTAGCGAAACAGCACAACAAATATCAAACATGCTAACAAATGAGCAAGCTTGGCTTGAGTATCAAAAAAGTGGTTTAGACCGCGTACAAAAATTTTATGACGAGAGCCACATGTTTGCCCGTTACGATAAACTTTATAAGGATACAATGGCATGGCCGGAATAGGTTTTGAGATACGAAAAATTCTCAAAAAAAATACCCTGCTCTCAGTTTTTGAAGCATACGGCTACGCAGGTTTAATAGGCTCAGGGCCTTGGCTGCTCTCTATTGTAGCGTTAATGCTAATTGGTATTTTAAGTTTAGGAATTGTATTACCTAAAGTACTTATTATTCAATTTTTAACGCTTGTTACCTACATGATGGCAGCCTCACTTATTTTAACGGGTGGCTTACAGTTATTACTAACTCGGTTTATTGCCGATTTGTTTTTTCAAAAAGAAGAGGCAAAAGTACTCCCTAATTTACTTGGTGCGCAACTTATAACAACAATAGCCGCATTATTGGTGGGCTTGGCTGTATGGCCTATGCTCCCTATACCCGTTGTTACTAAGATTATAATTTTAGGTGCCTTTGTAAGCTTATGTAATCAGTGGCTTGGCGCTATTTTTCTATCGGGTATGAAAGAATACCGGTTAATTTTAATTACCATGCTAAGTGGTTACGCCTTTATGGTATTGCTTGCATATTTATTAAGAGACTGGCAGTTAGACGGTTTGTTTTTTGCGTTTTTTGCAGGCGAAGCACTGCTCTTTTTTAGCTTTTTATTTATGATTATTCGCCGCTACCCGGGTGAAAAACTTATAAGTTTTGACTTTTTAAGCAATAAAAAAGTGTATTACAGCCTATTCTTTTGTGGTCTGTTTTATAACATTGGTGTATGGGCTGATAAAATTATTTTTTGGTATTCTCCAAGCACATCAATTCAAATTATTGGCACATTAAGAGCCAGCCCAATTTACGACTTACCTATATTTTTGGCTTATTTGTCTATTATTCCCGGTATGGCAGTATTTTTAGTAAAAATGGAAACCGACTTTGTAGAAGAGTACGACCGTTTTTACACCGCTATTCGTGGTGGCTCATCTCTTGAAGAGATCTACATATTAAAAGACAGTATGATCCAAACTGCGCGTGCCGGTTTATACGATATATTTAAAATTCAGGGTATTACCGTTGCCTGCTTATTATTATGGGGTGAGCAGATACTTACCTTTATTGGCATTGATCCAAACTATAAAACGCTTTTATTTATTGATGTAGTAGGTGTAGGCGTACAAGTTATATTTTTATCTATTTTAAATATTTTGTTTTATTTAGATAAACGCTCAACCGTGCTATTTTTAGCGGGGTTATTTTTGGTAATAAACGTTGTTTTAACTTTGCTATCAATCGCTTTTGGGCCACAGTTTTATGGCTATGGCTTTGCACTATCAACTATTATTACCTCAGTAGTAGGGTTATTTTGGCTTTCAAAACAATTTGAAGATTTAGAATACGAAACGTTTATGCTGCAATAATATATTATACTTAATAAGAGCGAGGATAGACTAAATCAGTACAAGCACTTACAGCTTAAACATAATATTGAAAAGGAAGTATTTAAATGGAAAAAGGAATTACAACACGTTTTAATATCTTAGCCACAATAGCCTTATGGGCTATAAGCTTTGTCTTTGCATTAACTAATTATGAAGTAGGAAGTACACACGAATCAAATGCCCTTATAGATATGTATATTGACTCTTTGATTGTAAAAACGACGTTACTTTTAGCGACATGGATCGCTAGTGCGTTAGTTTTATCAAAGTTATTTAACGAAATTTGGAATCGTTTATTTTCAGATATTTTTAATGTCCGCCAAATTAACTTTAGCGAATCGTACACATTTAGCATCTTAATGACATGGGCGTTGTTATCTTAATGCTATTAGCTTTTGATAAGCTTGTCTCAAAAAGTGTTGGTAATATGAGTTTTACCAGCACTTTTTAAATATGCTAGGTGATAATTGCGCTAATATATTTATTAATATAACTATTTACTCACCCAACGCGCTTTAAAACCACGCGTATCAACATGTATAAATGCGCCTCGGTGCGACTTAGGTCCATAAATACCTAAACCACCTAGTAAACCTTTAAATGATTCACGTCTAGCTAACGACTCCACTATATCGGCCATAGCTTTAGCGTCACCAATTGAATGCTTACCGTCATTATTTAAATCATCCATACGGTAGTTGCCATCGTTATCTATAAAAATATCGGCAGCATCACCAAATACATGTCGGCTAAGTTTTACATTGCCAATTGATTTGTTGTAGTACGGAGTTCTATAACCGCTCATAACCACCATATTACTAACCGGTATACCTTCTAAAATCAGTTCTTTTCGTATTTTCTCTAGTTTAAGTAGCAACTTATTTTGTAAAAATAAATACTTTGGGTGCTTACTTCGCTGCTTACTAACAAATTCCTTTAGTAAAAAGTGAGGTGATATTTTTACGTTTTCATTTTCAGGCGTCACCTTAACAAAGCCATCGGGCACTATGTAGTGTAAAGTGTCTTTAATCTGTGAAGGTTTAGGATAGTGCCCAATGTGGTAATACTTGAGCTTTCCTCCTTCGACATTGTCTGCCGGTACTTTAACGAATACGTTGATTTTCATACGCTGTTTTTTATCGGGCGACTCAATAATTACCGTTGTTAAACCAGGCTCTTTGGGTGCTTGCCATTGCCAGCGGTTGGTGTCTGTAAGCTTAGATTTTCCTTGAGTGTTAATTAGCGTGTAAGCATTTTTTGATTGCGCAAAAAGCACTTCAAACTCAACTTGCTCTTTGGACATTACAAATACTGAAAACACCGAATATGGCATAACTATATCGTTAATTTTTAGGCTAAATTCTGCATCTTCAAAGTTGGCTTTGTTTTTTATATCAACTACCTGATGTGCAGGCTTTGTAAGCGCTGCAGCAAATACACTATTGCCAAATATAATTGTGAATATGGCGATAGAAATGTAATGAATAAATTGCATAAACCCTCTCATTATTTATTTTTTAACAAAGCGGCAATCACCGACTGTTCATCATTTTTTAATAGTGCTTTTTTATCGCGTTGATATATGTCATCTCTAAAGTTAACCAGCTTATTTTCGTCAACCCATGCAGTCCAATAAACTAAATGAATAGGAAGAGGCTCATCTAAATAAAACTTCTGAGTACTGTTTTGAACAAGTGCGCTGTCCATATTATTGAGTGTCTGTGCTTCTCCTTCGTGCTTAATAATTTCACGCGCTAACGAAAAAGGCTTTTCTATTCTTATACAGCCATGCGATAAGGCTCGGTTTGCTTGGCTAAAACGGTGCTTTGCTGGTGTATCGTGAACATAAATTGCTTCGGCATTGGGAAATAAATACTTAACTTCCCCTAGAGGGTTTTCTTCACCAGCACGTTTTACTAAAAAGTGATCAAATTGGTACGGCTTAATAGAATCCCAATCAATATTGCTTGGATTAACAGTTTGTGAGTCTAGGTAGCTGTTTTTTCTAATTTCAATGTTATTTTTTACAAGGTAGTCAGGATCCTCGGCTACCTTTGGAGCAATTTCTTTGGTGGCAATTGATGTGGGTATACGCCATTCAGGATTAACTACAAACTTTTCTATTTCGTCGCTAAATGCAGGTGTTTCCCAACTTGGTTTACCTACAATTACGTTATTTTTTAATTTTACATCGCCAGCTTTTACAAATCGTAAGCTGTATTCTGGAATATTTACATACACATATTGCTCATCACTTGCGCCTGCAAAGTTAGTTATTCTATAAAAGTTAAGTTTTAATTTATCGAGTTTTTGCTGTGCGGGCACATTAAGCGATGCAAAAGTACGCTTACCCACTCGGCCATCAACTTTTAAACCATGGCGGCTTTGAAATTGCTTAACAGCTTGCTCTAAATCTTTATCAAACGTGCATATAGCTTCGTCGCACACATTAGTTTTTAAGTCACGCTCTTGATATAAGCGCTGTGCAAGTAAGCTCACCTCTTTATTATTACTGCCCAGTTCAAGCAATTCGTCGTGATATAAGTGTGTAAAACCACCTTTGTTAACTATTTCTTGATACCAATTAATAGCTTTTTCTGTACGTTCAATTAACTGCGCTGAATATTGGTCAAAGTAGTAGGTGTCATCAGCTTGCATGTACTTTTGTGAGTTGTAAGTAGTTAGTGAAGAGTTAGCGAGTACCACACTTTCAAGCTCATCGGCAGCGAGTGTTGGTGCTGAGCATAAGCCGCTCATGCCAATAAATAATGCAGTTTTTAAAGTAAAGCCCTTTGCTTTAGTAAGCGCTTGATTTGAAAATGACTCCTTCACTATGTACCTCCTCGCTAAATATCGTTGATAAATGCTTTTGTACTTACCACTAAGTAGTACACTGGAGGTGCAACGGTAATGCCAAATTAAAGTTTCAAAATAAACAATTGAAATTTAATGACTTTTTGAAAACCCTTATTCTAAACGTTAATAAATTAAATTAAAGAATATGTAATTAATATGCTCAAGTGTGTAAAGTTGCTATGGCAATTAATCTTTTAAAAAAGCTAAAAAACCACGTTCATAACGACTCAAGTACTTTGTTTTTCGTGGTAATGAAATGGACTCTCTCCACGCAGTTTGAGTATCTTCATCTTCTTTACACAGCGTAATTAAATCGGGATGCACATAAGATTTGCGTGCTATAGCTGGAGTATTACCAAGTTGCTCAGATACGCTATCAAGCATGCTTTTTAAAGTAAGCGCCCCTTTAGCTTTAGCTAATTGTTTGAATGCAATAACGCTTGCTCGCCAAGTTCTAAAGTGTTTTGCACTAAACTCCTCGCCCATTATTTGCTGAATGTATTGATTTATTTCATTTGATGTAACATTTGTGCGCTCACCTTCATTTATATACTGAAATAAATGCTGCCCGGGTAAATCTTGTAAGTCTTTTATGACATGGCTAAGCACCCTGTCGGTTATATTTACTTCACGTTCTTTACCTGATTTAGCACGATATTTTAGCTGAATATTTTTGCCCGTGAGTTTTGCATGGCGTGTTCGTAATGTTGTAGCGCCAAAACTTTTATTTTGCTTTACGTTACGCTCGTTACCTACCCTCAACGCACCTAAATCCATAAGTCTTACAACTGCCGCTAAAGTACGTTCAATATTAAGCTCATCCCCTTGTAAATCTGTTTCTAAACGCGCTCTTAACAAAGGGAGTTTATTACCAAATACTCCACATGCTTGGTATTTTTTTGCTTCTTGTTGCGCCCTAAATTCAGGATGGTAGCGGTATTGCTTTCGCCCCTTACTATCAAATCCTGTCGCTAAAATATGCCCGTTTTCTTCTGGGCAAAACCAAGCATTTTTATAGGCAGGCGGAAATGCCAATCCATTCAAACGATCAATCACATTTTGCTCTTTTATTTGCTTACCGATTGGATCAAAGTAAAGCCAACTTTTATGTTTAAGTTTACGGGTGATCCCTGGTAAATTATCATCTACATAAATTAGCTTCATTAATCCTCCAGTTATGTTTAAGCATGCGTCGAAATATAAAATGTATCACTTTAAAATAACCTTAAACTGAACAAGATTATTGATATATAATAAAAAACCAACAACAATTATAAATACTTAATATATATTAATAATTCTATTTAGGTTTTCGTAAAGTAGGTCGAACTTACGCGCCAGCAACAAGTCTATTACGATTAAACTCAATACACTTAGCGCTAAAAATAGCTACTTGAGATAGATTTATTATCCTAAGTTCAGATTAATTACACTTTGTCCCCCGCAATTGGGGTGCTGTTTAAATGGAGAATTCAATGGCTTTTGATTATGGATCGATTGATCTTGGACTAAAAAACCCCTTCAAACTTGAAGGTAAAGTAACAGCTGTAAGAGGACTCATTGAGTCTATAGCGGGTATTAGTTTACTTGTTATTGCTGCGGGCTCAGTAAAAGAAGATACAACCGCTGGATGGATTTTAATGGTGTTTGGCATGCTTATTTTAGCATTTGGCATTCGCTCACTTTCAAGTGGTATTTATGCAACTCTTAAGTATTTTGTAGGCAGAAACCACCCTACTTCACTTGCTTATAACTACAGTAAATCACAAGCATCAACCGCCAAAGAAGAAGAAAAAGAAGTAGCCTACACCGCGCAATCACTCGAAGAAATGCTGGTTGGTCGTAAAAACAGTACGTTTAAAGAGCCTAATGGTTTTTTATCACGTTTACTTCACAGCTTAATCCCTAAGTTATTATTCCTACCTTATCCTATTCGTAATGTTGCTCAGCGCTTATTTGGCTCATGGGTAAGTACCCTTGTTGCACTTATTGCTTATGGCCTTGTGGCATTTGTATCTTTATCGGGTTTTACCGGTGAAGCAGGCGAATTAGCATTTCCTGTTTATAGTGCCATATTAATGTTCTACGTGCTTTTTTCGTGGCGCTCTACGGGTAAACCTATTTCTAGAAACGCTGAAAAAAATATTGAAGCACTTGGTACCGGTGCACTCGCTAAAATTATTTCTTTATCTTTTATTCTACCAATCGCTATTGGTCTTTCTATGTCATGGCTGATGAAAGAACAACACATTAGCAAACAAGAAATAGATGGCTGGATTGAGCAACTACCTAGTCTTCATGCTGGCATGTACTTAATTGCGATTATTGTATTAGCCACTCTGAGCTGCGCAATTGCTTTTATTATGATTAAAGCGCGTTTAAATGCAGTTACCCCTTCTGCTGAAGTATCAGAACTACGTGAAAACTGGCAAGAGTCTGTTCATCCAGACGAAATTTTTATAAACCTAGACAACCTGGTAATGGCTAACCGTCGTTATAAAGAAGTACCTAACAGAGTTTACAGAGAATTAGATCCTAAGCTTCAAGAACAAATTGAAGGTAAAGGCGGTTTTAAAGGTGAAATGATCCAAGAGATTCAACCTAAACTGCACTCAATAGACTTAGGTAAAAACTTTACGCTAGCAAGGTTACTTGCTTTAGTAAGTGGTAACTTGCTTTATATTATAGCCTTAGCGTTTACTGTGTTTTTAGCGTATTCGTTTATTAATATTTATCATTACGTTGACGCTGCAAATATTAGTAGCTTTAAACAAGCATTTAATAACCAACATGTTATTCAATTTAGTGAGCTATTAATGACAAGCTTTCACTTATTGCTAATAGGTATACTTATTAAAGCATTTGCGCAATTGCTTACAAATACAGCTCATCTATTTTTTGCTGAAATGCAGTTTGAATCACTACTAGTGTACTTTAAATGCGAAGGCACATTTACTGAGTCTAAAATATCAACAGGTACTGGTATTCACGATAGTACTCGCTCAGAAAATACTTTAGTACGCAGTAGCATAACGCCTTGGATTATTGTTTCTCGTGTTATTTCTACTACGTTTGCAGCAACAGGTATGAAAAATCTTGAACATCCTCGTCATATTATGGAAATGCATAAAGACGAAGGACAATTGCAAGCAATCAAAAAAGACGTTATCGCGTTCTTGAAAGACCGCGAATCTATCGCCTCAATCACCAGTGAGCGTGATTTAGGTAATGCGTCACAAATACATCAATTAAACCAGCAAACGCGTGCTATACCTACTCAGCAAGCGATAGCTAAAGATGACGAAGAAGCTGCAGGGTATTTAAGACAAGAAGAAAACTTATCTCCCGAGCCAAAGGGTTAATTAACTTAAACTCTGGATTATTAGTATTAATGCCACCTTGTAAATTAGGTGGCATTTTTTTAACCTCTATTCAATACTTTTTAACTTTATTACCTCTTTTGCACTCAACAACATGATTAATATTGGATTAGTTCACAAAGCCCTTGCTTTATGTGCCAAAACACAAATAATGAAAGGATTAATTACAGGGTAAGAATGAGGACAATGAGCTATATACTAACCACCCAATGTGCTGATGACGTAGGCTTAATAGCTAAAATTACAGGGCTTTGCCATAAAAATAATTTAAATATTACGCGTAACAACGAATTTGTAGATAAAGACGCGCAGCGATTTTTTATGCGTACAGAGCTTACAGGCGAGCCACAAAGCGACTTTTTAGATCAACTACGCGCACTGTTGCCACAAGGTGCTAAGCTTACCCTACATTGCGGTGCAAAAACTAAAGTAGTTTTACTTGCAACTAAAGAAGCCCATTGTTTAGGTGGTATGTTGCTAAAGCAATTTGAACAAACTCTTAATATTGAAGTATTAGCCGTTATTGCTAACTACGCTGATTTAGAGCCTTTAGCAAAAGGGTTTGATGTGCCGTTTCATGTTGTATCGCACGAAGGGTTAACCCGTAGCGAGCACGATCAAAAAGTAGGTGATTTAATTGCCAGCTACAACCCTGACATTATTGGCCTTGCCAAATACATGCGTATTTTAAGTCCTGAATTTGTGGGTCGATTTGAAGGTAAAATAATTAATATTCATCATTCATTTTTACCCGCATTTATTGGTGCTAAACCTTATCATCAAGCATTTGAGCGCGGCGTAAAAATCATTGGTGCTACCGCTCACTTTGTGAACAACGAGCTTGATGAAGGCCCTATTATTTTGCAGGATGTAACAAGCGTTACACATGCTAATACCGCCGAAATGATGGCTAAAATGGGTAAAGATGTAGAAAAAACAGTGTTTTGTAAAGCACTCCAACTTGCATCAGAGCATAAGCTATTTATTAATGGTAATAAAACTGTAGTGTTTTCTTAGCATTGTACCAATTCGCTTAATTAAGTAGTTTATTTTGAGGTAATAAAACAGTGTTGATAACAAGGTATGCATTTTGTTATTAACCTGAATTCTGATTGATTATTCTACACATAAAAATATGCCAGCATTGTTGCTGGCATTTTTTTGCTCATAAATAAGCAAGTGACTTTTTAAATGTAAATTATGCCTGCTCTATTGGCTCGAGTTTTAATTTAGCGGCAATTAAAACGGCTTGGGTACGATTGTACACGCCGAGTTTTCTAAATATGGCTGTAATGTGTGCTTTTACTGTTGCTTCTGATATGTGCAGTTCATAAGCAATTTGCTTATTAAGTAAACCTTCGTGCAGATATTGCAGCACTCGGTATTGTTGAGGTGTTAATGAGGCAACTTGCGCTGCTATTTCTCGGTCTTCACCTTCAATTTCAGCTACTTTGTTTTTTAGCTCTTTTGGTAGCCATGTATCGCCTTCAAGTATTTGGTTAATTGCACTGGCAATATCATCAGACGATGACGATTTAGGAATAAAACCCATAGCGCCGTAACCCATTACTTTAGAAACTATATTAGCGTCTTCACTACCCGAAACAACGGCAATAGGTAAGCTTGGGTATTCTTCTCTAATACGAATAAGACCATATAAATCACCATTACCTGGCATGTGAAGGTCTAGCAGTAATATATCAAGATCCTCTTGCTCGCTTAACACTTGCAGTGTGCTGTCAAAATCGGATGATTCAAAAACCTCTAAACCTTCAAATTTTGCGCTCAGTGCGCCCTTTAGTGCTTCACGAAATAACGGATGGTCGTCCGCTATTAAAAACTGACTCATGGTTCACTCCTAATAAATTCGGCTGCCAGTTAGGTATAAAACCCTCACTGACAGCCGATATACTACGTTTAGAATCAACTTGTAATCAAGTTTTTAACGCACATTTAACGATTTAATCTGTTCTCGATTAGTTCATCGACTACAGATGGATCTGCAAGCGTTGACGTATCACCGAGTTGTTGGTGCTCATTTGCAGCGATTTTACGTAAAATACGACGCATAATCTTGCCTGAGCGCGTTTTAGGTAAACCTGGAGACCATTGAATCATATCTGGTGATGCTATTGGGCTAAGCTCTTTACGAACCCAGTTACGTACCTCTTTAGTTAATTCATCGCTTACTGTTACACCTTCGTTAGGCGTAATATAAACATAAATACCTTGGCCTTTAATATCATGCGGGTAACCTACAACAGCGGCTTCTGCTACTGCTGGATGTGATACAAGAGCACTTTCAATCTCCGCAGTACCTAAGCGATGGCCTGATACGTTAAGTACATCGTCCACACGTCCTGTGATCCAGTAATAACCGTCTTCATCACGACGACACCCATCACCAGTAAAGTAAACACCTGGGTAGGCGCTAAAATAAGTTTGTTCAAAACGTTCATGGTCGTTGTAAACAGTTCGCGCTTGCGATGGCCAACTATCTAAAATAACTAAATTACCATCTACGGCACCTTCGAGTGTATTACCTTCAGCATCAAATAATGCTGGCGCAATACCAAAAAATGGATGGGTTGCAGAGCCAGGCTTTGTATCAGTTGCACCCGGTAAAGGCGTAATCATTATGCCACCGGTTTCTGTTTGCCACCACGTATCAACAATCGGACAATTAGATTTACCAATACTCTCGTAATACCACGTCCATGCTTCTGGATTAATTGGCTCACCAACCGAGCCTAAAATACGTAAACTATCGCGATTTGACGAAGCTGTTGGCTCATCACCTTTCGCCATTAGCGCACGAATTGCTGTAGGCGCAGTATATAAAATAGTTACACCGTGTTTATCAACAATTTCGCCCATACGTCCTGCAGTTGGATAAGTTGGTACACCTTCAAATAATACTTGTGTACAACCGTTTACTAATGGCCCGTATGCAATGTAACTGTGGCCTGTGATCCAACCTACATCGGCACTACACCAATACACATCGTCTTCTTTTAAATCAAATACGTATTCATGTGTCATTGATGAGTAAACTAAGTAGCCACCAGTCGTATGCACAACCCCCTTCGGCTGACCTGTTGAACCTGACGTATATAGAATAAACAATGGATCTTCAGCGTTCATTGGCTCTGGTTCACACTTTGCTGGTAAATCAGCAACTAGGTCATGCCACCATATATCGTGCTCATTCCAATCAACTTCACCGCCGGTTAATTGGTGCACAATAACATGCTCAATTGAGGTTACAGTTTCTTGCGCTACCGCTTCATCTACATTTGCTTTTAATGGAACACAATTACCCGCTCTGCGCCCTTCATCTGAAGTAATAACGACCTTGGCACCCGAATCTCGAATACGATCTGCAATCGCAGAAGGTGAAAAGCCACCAAATACAACCGAATGAATAGCACCAATACGTGCACAAGCTTGCATTGCATAAACAGCTTGAGGCGTCATAGGCATATAAATCGCTACACGGTCACCTTTTTGAACACCTAGCTTTTTTAAACCATTGGCAAACTTGGCTACTTCATCATGCAATTGTTGATAAGTAATATTCTCACTTTGAGATGGGCTGTCACCTTCCCAAATAAGCGCCGTTTTATCTGCTTTGGTTTTTAAGTGACGATCGATACAATTGTACGAAGCATTAAGGTAGCCATCCTCATACCATTTAATATTTATATGGCCTTTGTCGAATGATGTGTTTTTAACTTTTGTATAAGGGGTAGACCAATCAAGACGTTTGCCATGCTCACGCCAAAAACTTTCTGGGTCATCAATAGATTGCTTGTAAAGCGTATTATATTTATTTTTATCTACAAGAGTCGCATCTTTAATATGCGCAGGAACTGGATAGATACTTTGTGACATCTTAGTCTCCATTTAAATTACTTGCCTTAAGCTTTTATCAAGGATTACTCAGCAGTGCTACATTAAGTATTAGACCTTAGTTGTACACCCCTTCAATTTCCTCATTTGTAGTTTATAATCCTTCTGCTTTCAATTTTTTTACATAAATAATACAACGCGTTAAATGTAAGTAAATACAAACTAATCAGCTCTCAAACCTTAGTCTTATAGACCAATAGGTAATTGAGTAAATATTGCACATATTCAACAGTGTTCTCGTACTCTAAATAAAGACATTTTGTTGTACTTACTAAAATGCTTTATTTAACGAATGAAAATAGAAAGTGAATTGAAAGCCAAATTAACAACCCTTTTTATTCGTAAGTAATACTCGTAGCAAGTAATACAACCTTACATGAAAAAAAAGTAACAAATAACAAGTAGCCTATAAAGGACACCACAATGAAATTTACCCCATTAAAAACATTGGCAGCAAGCGCTGTACTATGTGCACTATCAAGTACTGCATACGCGGCAACTGCTGCAAAAATTGGTGATACCGAATTTACTTACGGTGGATATATTAAACTCGACTCTATGTGGAGTGATTATTCAGCGGGTGCGCCTGCAGGCTCAAACGTAGGTCGTGACTTTTACGTACCAAGTACGCTAACAGTTGGCGACGATAACAGCTCAGATGCTGTGTTTGATATGCATGCTCGCGAGTCACGCTTTAACTTTGGCACAGCCACTGTTATGGATAACGGTAAGACCGTTAACACTAAAATTGAGATTGATTTTTTAGCCTCAGCTGCTGGCGGCAATGAACGTGTATCAAACTCTTATGCTCCACGTATTCGCCATGCGTTTGTGACATACGACGGTTGGTTATTTGGTCAAACATGGTCTAACTTTCAAAACGTGGGTGCCCTTGCTGAAACGCTTGATTTTGTAGGCCCAGCTGAAGGCACTATATTTGTTCGTCAATCGCAAATTAAATATACCACTGGCGCATGGTCTTTCTCATTAGAAAACCCAGAAAGTACAATTTCTACTACTAGCGGTATGGTAGTAACTGATGATGCATCATTGCCTGACTTTACAGCTCGTTACACACACAAAGCTGATTGGGGTAACATTGTTGTTGCAGCGCTTGCTCGCCAACTTACTTATAAAGTAGGCAGTGTTGATGCAGATGAAACATCTTTTGGTATTAGTGCGTCGGGTAAAATAAACCTTGGTGAAGACAACCTTAAATTTATGCTTACTCAAGGTAAAGGCTTAGGCCGTTACGTAGGCTTAAACGTTGCTCACGGCGCAGTACTTAATGGCGATGAACTAGATGCAATTGATTCGACTTCTGGTTTTGTTGCTTACCAGCACAAGTGGACAAGCCAATGGCGTTCAACGTTCTTATACTCTTTCTTCTCTGCTGATAACAACACTGATTTATTAGCTATTTCTGGTGATCCGACTGAATCAAGCCAAAGCTATAGCGCTAACATTTTATACTCCCCTGTTAAACGCCTAACATTTGGAGCTGAGCTAAAGCATGCTGAGCGTGAAACTGAAAGTGGTGTAGATGGCGATTTAGATCGTTTACAGTTCTCTGTTAAATACTCTTTTTAATAACTAAAAAGCTAACTACTTTAAATAAGCGGCCTAGGCCGCTTTTTTTATAAGGGATATTAAGTTCTATATAATTCATCAATTCGTACCCATAATCTCTTTATGTGACGCTAAAATCCAACAAAATAGAATAATAATAGGTAAAAACACACAACTCAATTGCAAATCAATATCATTTAGATTAAGTTACGCACTTCTTTTTTAACTAACTGGAAAAACTTATGTCGTCCCCTCAAGTTTTGCGTTTATCTAAATTAAGCTTTGCTACTTCTTTAATTCTATCTGGTTATGCACTTGCTGATGACGCAACTGTAAAAGATGAACCTCTCGAAAAAATTGCGGTATATGGTCAACATCACAAAAACTACATAACAGAAGAAGCGCAATCAGCTACCAAACTAGGTTTAACAATTAAAGAAACACCACAGTCAATCTCGGTAGTATCACGCGCATTAATGGACGACTTTTCACTAGACGATATAAACTCAGTACTTGAAAGCACCCCCGGCGTAACAGTAGAGCAAATAGAAACAGATCGTACTTACTTTAAAGCTCGTGGCTTTGAAATTACTAACTTTCAAGTTGATGGCTTAGGTATTCCACAAAGCTCTGGATCTATTCAAGGCAGTCTTGATACTTCAATTTATGACCGTGTAGAAATAGTTCGTGGCGCTAATGGCTTAATGACCGGTGCCGGTAATCCTTCTGCAACTGTAAATATGGTTTTAAAGAAACCAATTTACACAACACAAGCAAATGCATCAGCCTCGTATGGCTCATGGAATAAAAAACGTTTAGATTTAGATGTATCTACGCCAATAAATGAAGAACACGCCGTACGTGCTGTATTTACAAAGCAAAAAGCTGATTCATACCTAGATCGCTACGAAACAGATAAAACAATTATTTATTTAGCCTACGAAGGCAAATTAACAGACAACACATTATTAAGCGTTAACTACGTTAACCAACAAAAAGATGCTGATAGCCCACTTTGGGGGGCACTACCTATTTATTACACCGACGGCTCACCAACCGACTATGACGAATCAACCAGTACTGCTGCTGATTGGTCTTACTGGGATAACAGTGCAGAGCAAGTATATGTAACGCTTGAACAAAACTTATCAGCAACATGGGTGTCTAGAGCACGCTATGCGCACATCGAAAACGAGCAAGACTCAGAGCTGTTCTACGTATACGGTACACCAAATAAAGACACTGAACTTGGTTTAACAGGTTATGCAAGTCGTTATGATTACGAAGATAAGCATGATTTATTTGATCTATATGCCAGTGGTAAATTTGATTTATTTAATCAAGAGCACGATCTATCATTTGGTGTTAGCCAAGCTAAAATGGATTACAACGAGCAATCTCTTTACGATTACACTACAGGCAATGGTTTTCCAGATATGCCATCACTTAAAACGTGGGATGGTGTAGTACCAGAGGCAACACTTGCTGATGGCGTAAATGGTAGTGATATTACTAACGAGCAAAAATCAGCTTACATATCTACTCGCATTAAATTAAGTGAGCCTTTAAGTGTGCTCGCTGGCGTGCGTTATACCGATTGGGAAACAAAAGGCACAGCCTATGGCGTTGCTCAAACTCGAAGTGACTCTGAGCTAATACCGTACATTGGTACAGTGTACGACTTTAACGAATCTCTATCGGCTTATGCAAGCTATACAGAAACATTTGTACCGCAAAAAGAACTAGACATAAATGCCAATCAACTACCTGCTGTTACTGGCAAAAGTAGCGAAATAGGTGTCAAAGCACAGCTTCTAGACGACCAGTTATTTGTAACGTTTGCTTATTTTGATGCAAAACAAGATGGCCTTGCTGTTGCTATAGCTAACTCATTACCAAGTGATACGCGTTATTATGCAGCTGATGGCATTAGTAGTAATGGTTTTGAAGTAGAGTTAAGTGGTAAATTTACAGATGATTTAAGTGCAAGTATTAGCTTTAGTAATTTAAATATTGATGGTGATGATTTAGTAAAAGATTACACACCAGAAAACCAACTTAAAGTGGCCGCAACCTATCAAGTACCTTTAGTTGATGGCTTATCATTTGGTGCAAACTATCGCTGGCAGGATTCAACTAGCCGAGTTCAAGTTAAAGATGCTAATGGTATTGCAAGTGTTACTACCAACCAAGATGCATACGGGTTACTTGATTTAATGGCCACTTACAAAATTACAGATAACGTAGGAGTCACTTTCAACGTTAATAACACCACAGGTGAAAAATATTTGCACAGCCTATACTGGGAACAAGGTTACTACGGTGCACCGCGTAACTACGCTCTATCTGTAAATTGGCAGTTATAAATATATTTGATTAATTAAAGGCTGTAGATTTTTGCGGTTAAATTAAAAAACGACACATTTTTAATGTGTCGTTTTTATTTTATCTAACCTAAACTCTGGTTAAGAGATTTACTAACGTATTGAATCATAGTGGTATTTAAATTTATTTTCTCTAGCCAAAGATTTTCAGTGGAAACAAGGCGAATTTACGCGTCAATAGCTGGCCTATTGTAAGTAAATTCAACGCAGTTAGCGCTGAAAATAGCTGCTCGAGATAGATTTATTATCCAGAGCTCAGGTTATCTACTTTAAGTTTTTAATAACAAAAAAACGCTAATCATTACTGATTAACGCTTTTTAAAGCTCGGGTCAAATCAAGCTTAAAAACTCATTTGAGACTGTTAAAGATCAGCGTCATCGCCCAACTTATCTTCACCATCATCTGGTTCAATAGTTGCTTTTAATAAAAGCATTTCGCGTAACTTGCCTTCAATCTCATCTGCAATTTCTGGGTTTTCTTTCAAAAACTTAATTGAGTTAGATTTACCTTGGCCAACCTTGTTGCCACAGTAGCTATACCAAGCACCAGCTTTTTCAACAATTTTATGCTTAACGCCTAGGTCAATTAGCTCGCCTTGCTTAGAAATACCTTCACCATACATGATGATAAATTCAGCTTGTTTAAACGGCGGCGCTACTTTGTTTTTAACAATTTTAACGCGAGTTTCGTTACCAACAACTTCATCGCCTTCTTTAACAGAACCAATACGACGAATATCAATACGTACCGATGCGTAAAACTTAAGTGCATTACCACCCGTTGTTGTTTCTGGGTTACCAAACATAACACCAATTTTCATACGGATTTGGTTAATGAAAATACATAACGTGTTAGAGCGTTTAATGTTACCAGTAAGCTTACGTAATGCTTGCGACATTAAACGTGCTTGTAAGCCCATGTGCGAGTCGCCCATGTCGCCTTCAATTTCAGCTTTTGGTGTTAGTGCAGCAACCGAGTCAATTACAACAACATCTACTGCGCTTGAGCGTACTAACATGTCACAAATTTCTAGTGCTTGCTCACCTGTATCTGGTTGAGATACAAATAATTCATCTATATTTACACCCAATTTCTGGGCATATACTGGATCTAGAGCATGCTCAGCATCAATAAAGGCACATGTTTTGCCTTCTTTTTGTGCTTCTGCGATAACTTGTAAAGTAAGCGTTGTTTTACCAGATGACTCAGGTCCGTATACTTCAACAATACGTCCCATAGGTAAACCACCTATACCTAAAGCAATATCAATACCTAATGAGCCTGTAGATACAGATTCAATGTTTAACGCTTTGTTATCACCCAATTTCATAATTGAGCCTTTACCAAATTGACGTTCAATTTGTGATAGTGCAGCGTCCAACGCTTTTTGTTTGTTATCGTTCATTTTATTCTCCAAATCCAGCTAATGGAATCAAGTATACTGTATGAAATCACAGTATCAAGCTAATTTTTTTATTTTATCTCATCTATTACACTTTTCAATGCAAATACAATAGCTTGCAGTCTAACTTGAGCCCTATCGCCAGAGAATACTTGTTTAAAGGTCAGTACTTTGTCATTAATTTGTATGCCAAACCACACAAGTCCCACAGGTTTGCCATCAGTTGCCCCGCCAGGTCCTGCAATACCCGATACAGCTATAGATATATTTGCATTTGTTGCTTTAATAGCACCTAATGCCATTTCACGCACTGTTTGTTCGCTCACAGCACCGTACTTTGCTAATGTGCTTGCACTTACATTTAGCAAATCTTGCTTTGCTTGGTTGCTGTAAGTCACAAATGCGCGGTCAATATAAGCAGAGCTTCCGGGCGTATCTGTAAGGGCATAACTCACTCCGCCACCAGTACATGACTCAGCACTAGTGATCCATAAGCATTTATCCGTTAAAATAGCGCCTAATTGCGCAGCAAGTGTTTTAATATCTTGATGTAATTCCATATTCAGCCTTTGGGTAAATACATGTCGTTTGATCTTTATGCACCACACACTATAAAACAACAAACCCCTATGATGCAGCAGTATCTAAAAATAAAATCAGAGCATCGCGATATTTTATTGTTTTATCGTATGGGCGATTTTTACGAACTCTTTTTTGATGACGCTAAACGCGCCGCTCAATTACTCGATATTTCGCAAACTCATCGCGGTAAAGCCGGTGGCGATCCTATCCCTATGGCGGGCGTACCTTATCATGCAGTAGAAAACTACCTAGCACGCTTAGTTCAAATGGGTGAATCAGTCGCTATTTGTGAACAAGTGGGTGACCCTGCAACTAGTAAAGGCCCTGTCGATCGTAAAGTTGTTCGTATAGTTACACCTGGTACAATTTCTGATGAAGCGCTTTTACAAGAACGACAAGACAACCTCCTTACCAGCGTTTGGCAAAGTAAAAAAGGTCTGTACGGTATCGCGTACCTTGATATTAACTCTGGTCGCTTTAACGTTGTAGAGGTTAACACCGACGAAGCCTTTAGCTCAACTATTCAGCGCTTAGCTCCTGCAGAACTTCTGTATAGCGAAAGCTTTGAAAACTTTCATTTAATTGAGCATATAAAAGGTGCCCGCCGCCGCCCAGAGTGGGAGTTCGACTTAGATACGGCTCAGCACTTATTATGCGATCAGTTTGGTACTAAAGATTTAGTTGGTTTTGGTGTTGATAAAGCCCACAGCGCGCTTGTTGCTGCCGGTTGTTTAATGCAATACGTAAAAGATACACAACGTATTGCACTGCCACATATTCGTGCAATTACACTTGAGCACAACGAACACGCTGTTATTTTAGATGCCGCAACCCGTAAAAACTTAGAACTTACCGTTAATTTATCAGGTGGGTTTGAAAATACACTTGCCCAGGTACTTGATAAAACAGCAACACCTATGGGCTCTCGTTTACTTAAGCGCCGTATTCATACACCTGTACGTAATAAAGACGAGCTAAATTCACGCTTAAATGCCATTAGCGCTATTTTAGATGTACAACTGTGCGGTGAATTACACGAATCATTAAAAGAGATTGGTGATGTAGAGCGAGTTATTGCACGCCTAGCTTTATGCACAGCTCGCCCGCGCGATTTAACTCGCCTTCGCAATGCATTACAAGCACTTGCGCCACTGCACACTTTGTTAGGTGGTGCTAACGATCCTCGTATTACGGGTATTATCAAGCACTCGCCTGAGCTCCCTGATTTACAAGAGTTATTAGAACGTGCAGTGATAGAAAACCCACCGGTACTTATTCGTGATGGTGGCGTTATTGCCCCTGGTTACAACAGCGAACTAGATGAGTGGCGTAACTTAAGTAAAGGTGCAACCGATGTACTTGATCAACTAGAGTTGCGTGAACGCGAACGCACGGGTATTAGTACGCTTAAAATTGGTTATAACCGCGTACATGGCTTTTTTATTGAAGTAAGCCGCGCCAATGCTCACTTAGTGCCAGCCGACTACATTCGTCGTCAAACACTCAAAAATAACGAACGCTATATAATTCCTGAGCTTAAAGAGCACGAAGATAAAGTACTTGGTAGCCAATCAAAAGCCTTAGCGCTTGAAAAACAACTATACGAGGAGCTGTTCAGATTTATCGCTCCACATATTGAACAGTTGCAAATGATGGCAGCAGCACTGGCCGATTTAGACGTGTTAAATAACTTGGCCGAACGTGCCTTTGCACTCAATTATGCAAAACCAGAACTGTGCGATAACGACAATATAAGCATTAAGCAAGGTCGTCACCCTGTTGTTGAGCAAGTAATGAAAGAACCGTTTATTGCTAACCCTGTTGAATTAAACAGCCAACGTAAAATGTTGATTATTACGGGTCCAAACATGGGCGGTAAATCAACCTATATGCGCCAAACAGCACTTATTGTACTAATGGCTCACATTGGCAGTTATGTACCTGCAGACAGCGCTAAAATAGGTAATATTGATCGCATATTTACACGTATTGGTGCTAGCGATGATTTAGCATCAGGTCGCTCAACCTTCATGGTAGAAATGACCGAAACAGCGACTATTTTAAATAATGCCACGGCGCAGTCTTTAGTGTTAATGGATGAAATTGGTCGCGGTACAAGTACCTACGATGGGCTCTCGCTTGCGTATGCAACAGCCGATCATTTAGCGTCAAAAATATCAGCTAAAACATTATTTGCTACGCACTACTTTGAGTTAACAGAACTTGCTGAACAAACAACAGGTCTGGTAAACGTGCACCTTGATGCAATAGAGCATAACGATACAATCGCCTTTATGCATACAGTACTTGATGGCGCAGCAAGTAAGAGCTTTGGCTTACAGGTAGCTGCTCTTGCGGGTGTGCCAAAAGCTGTTATTGCACAAGCAAAGCAAAAACTTAAGTTACTTGAAAATCATCAAAGCGTTACTGCACCAAATACAGAGCAACAAGCCTTTACTTTTAATAACGAAATTGCACAAAGTACACCTTCCGAAGTTGAAGAGCAGTTAAGCGCAATTGACCCTGATAATTTATCGCCACGCCAAGCGCACGATTTGTTATATAAACTAAAAGCATTGTTGTAATTTATATCATCTAATTTACAAGCATAAAAAAGCCGAAGAATAAATTCTTCGGCTTTTTAACACACATAGTCTCTTATACTATTTAACTAGTTACGAAAACTGATTAAACAAGCTATCTGTACTTAAACCTTCTTGTTGCAAAATGTCTTTTAAACGACGTAATGCCTCTACCTGAATTTGTCTTACACGCTCACGTGTTAAGCCTATTTCACGACCTACATCTTCAAGTGTAGATGGCTCGTAGCCAAGTAGACCAAATCGACGTGCTAACACTTCACGTTGTTTAGGGTTTAATTCTCCTAACCAATCTACAATATGTTTATTAATATCATTATTTTGTACTTCGCCTTCAGGGCCTGCACTTTTTTCATCTGGGATGATATCAAGCAGTACACTGTCGTTTTCACCACCAATCGGCATATCAACCGATGCAATTCTTTCGTTTAAACGTAGCATTTTAGTTACGTCTTCAACGGGTCTGTCTAGGCAAGCTGCAATTTCGTCAGCTGTTGGCTCATGGTCAAGCTTTTGAGTTAATTCACGTGCTGTACGCAGGTAAACATTAAGCTCTTTAACTACATGGATAGGTAAGCGAATGGTACGCGTTTGGTTCATAATGGCACGTTCAATTGTTTGACGTATCCACCATGTAGCGTAAGTAGAAAATCTAAAGCCACGTTCAGGGTCAAATTTTTCAACAGCGCGAATTAAGCCTAAGTTACCTTCTTCAATTAAATCGAGTAGAGCAAGGCCACGGTTATTGTAACGGCGTGCTATTTTAACAACTAAACGTAAGTTACTTTCAATCATACGTTTGCGTGAGGCTTCACAACCTCGAAGTGATTTGCGAGAAAAAAACACTTCTTCTTCTGCGCTAAGCAAAGGAGAAAAACCAATTTCGCCTAAATAAAGTTGGGTTGCATCAAGGTTTTTAGTTACTTCTTCTTTTGCAAAGATTTCATCGTCTTCTACTTTATCTAGTAAAGTTGTGCTTTCATCAGCAGCGATGTCATCGAATTTCTCGTCAGTCGTAGTGTGTTTGTCAAGTTTTGCTGCGCTAGCCATAAGCCTTCTCCCGAGCAATTATCAATACCTGAAAATTAGGGTAGGTATTTAGCAGGATTGACAGCTTGCCCTCGGTAGCGAATTTCAAAACGAAGCGCGGTGACCGGAGATTCTGAATTACCAATTTCTGCTATTTTTTGTCCTGCCTTAACCTTCTGCTTTTCTTTAACAAGTAATTTCGAGTTATGTGCATAAGCACTTAGGTAATCATCATTATGTTTCAATATGATTAAACTACCATAACCTCGTAGAGCGTTACCCGCGTATACCACTGTTCCTTGTGCCGCAGCTAAGACTGAAGCCCCTTTACGATTAGTAATCTGTAAACCTTTATAACCGTTTTCCTTATTAGAAAAGCGTTTGGTAATTTTGCCCTTTGCAGGCCAAAACCAATTAACTTTACTGCTCGACAAACGTTTAGCATTACTAACTTTGTTACTGGCTTGTTTCTGAACATACTCTCGTTGTTTTGGAGGATCAAGCTCTTTCTTTAATATTATGTTATTTTTTTGTGTGTTTTTTATAGACTTTTTACTCGAATTCGTATATTTTTCATCCCTTTTTGTTTTTTCGGGCTTGGGGGTTAAGGAGATGTTTTGCCCAGGGAAAATTGTGTAAGGTGATGGAATTGAATTGTTTTTTGCAAGTAATCTAAAATCTTTACCGGCGCTAAAGGCTATCGAATAGAGCGTATCACCTTTTTGCACCTTATAAATATCGCCATTTATGTTAATGGTATGACCTAAATCATTAACATTATTATTTAGGCTGCTAACAGGCGCTGGAATATGGCGAGAAGAGCAACCAGAAAGAAAAACACCAACAAATATAGTCACATACAGTAAAAACTGTTTATTCATTGTATTTTTCTCCCAAATTAGACAATTGATATTTTTAACGCTTAACGCAATAAAAAGTACGCTAGCGCAATTAATACCACTAATCCCCAACCAAGTATTTCAATATATTGACGTAATTTTGCTTCCATTTTAGCCCCGCCCCACTTCATTAAGGCTGAAACTAAAAAGAATCGCGCACCACGTCCAATCGCCGATGCGAGTAAAAATGGTAAAAATGCCATTTGTAAAACACCTGCGCCAATGGTAAATACTTTATATGGTATAGGCGAAAAACCAGCTAAAAACACAACCCAAACACCGTAATCTTTAAACCAATTTAATGCGATATCAAACTTTTCTTGCCAGTGCATTTGTACAATCAATGGCTCAACAACGGGTTCAAATAGCCAAAACCCAAGCAAGTAACCAACTACTCCACCAACAACCGATGCTATTGTGGCAAAACTTGCAAAACGCCACGCTTTTTTGGGCTGTGCAAGCGACATAGGTGCAAGCATTACATCGGGTGGTATCGGAAAAAAAACTGACTCTGCAAAGCTCATTGCAGCTAAATAACGTTCCGCATGGCGGTGCTTTGCCCACACTAGGGCCATATCGTATAACTTGGTAAACAACTTCAAAATGAATTCCTATTCAATATCGCCAGGTACTAACGGCACAAATCTAACGGGAGCAATAACATGCTCTTTATAATTATCGCCTTCGCGGATAACCATTACTAATTTTTGATCGCTCTCACCAATGGGCGCTAATAACACGCCTCCATCGGCTAACTGAGCAAGTAAGTCTTGCGGAACTTTAGAGGCCGCAGCAGTCACTATAATACCATCAAAAGGTGCTTGTGATTGCCAGCCTTGCCAACCATCACCATGCTTCATGGTTACATTATATAAATCCAGTTGCTGCAATCGACGCTTTGCCTGCCACTGAAGCGTTTTAATACGCTCTACCGAATAAACCTTTGTAAACGTTTTGGCTAATATTGCAGTTTGATATCCAGAGCCAGTACCAATTTCCAGCACTTTATTGCGCACACCAGCTAAGCGAAGTAGCTCTGTCATGCGCGCTACTATATAAGGCTGGGAAATAGTTTGCCCTTGCCCAATAGGTAGCGCCGTATTTTCATAAGCTTTGTGTTTTAGCACATCGTCTACGAATATATGTCGCGGAATATCAGCTATAGCACTCAGTACTTGTGTATCTTCAACGCCTTCGCGCTTTAGTAAGTCAGATAGCGCTTTTGCACTGCGGGTATAATTAGCGAGCACGATTAATCTCCAAATCGGCTAACCAGTCTCCTACTGCTTTTAGGCTGTCTTTGGCTGTCATATCAACACTTAATGGCGTAACAGAGGCATAACCGTTATTGATTGCGTAAAAGTCGGTACCCTCACCTGCATCGCTTTCTATGCCCAGCGATCCATACCAATAAATATCTCGACCCCAAGGATCGGTTTGTTTGGTCATGGTTTCGGCTTTATGACGAGCACCTAAACGTGTTACTTGCACCCCTTTTAATTCACTTAATGGAATATCTGGCACATTTATATTTATTATTTGATCTTTTGGAAGCGGATGCGAAGCCAAACCTTTAATAATATTTACGGTAACAGCAGCGGCTGTTTCAAAATGCTCGCCCTTATGTGAGCAAAGCGATACTGCAATTGCAGGTAAGCCTAAATGGCGACCTTCAGTTGCAGCTGCAACAGTGCCAGAGTAAAGCGTATCATCGCCTAAATTGGCACCATGGTTAATACCAGCAACAACAAGATCTGGTTTTTCATCAGCTAACTGATTTACACCTAAATGTACACAATCAGTAGGTGTGCCATTAACCGACATAAAACCATTCTCGAGTGTAGTCGCTCGTAGCGGGTTCATTAATGTTAAAGAATTACTCGCGCCACTACAGTTGCGATCAGGTGCAACAAGGGTTACATCTGCAATTTGTATAAGCGCCTGATATAAAACCGCAATGCCTTTAGCATTTACGCCATCATCGTTACTTAACAGTATCTTCATTTATGTCATTATCCTTTTCTTTGCGCTCTCGAGGGCTAGCATCTTTATAATCCACCAGCTCACGTAATAATGCAGTTGCAAAACACCCTTTTGGCAAACCAAAACTCAGTTTTAAACTGGTTTCATCTATGGTCTCAACCGTTAAGTTTTGCGGAATTAAACGCAGCATCCTGCGCTCATTTTTAAGGCCTAGCTCACCTAAGCCATCGCACCATGTTTGGAAAGGTTCAAGCCATATTTTTTCTTGTTCGGTTAAACCTTTTTCGCTTTTACCCACCATAGGTGCCGACATCATAATATCGCCAGTGGCTAATCGCTCTATGTTTTCGTCGTTAATTGCATCTTCAAAAAATGCATTACTGCCGCTGAGCATAAATACTTCACGGTGCATTGTTTTAGCTAAACCATGCTCTTTAACACGTAAATTTACTATTTGATTAAACACATGAGAGCGCGCTGCTGAAATAATAATGCCGCGTAGTTTTTTATCGCGAATGCGCTCCCCTGCAAACATTTTTTCAGCCATTACTAAGTTATGACCGCCATGTCCAAAGCGTTGTTCACCAAAATAATTAGGCACACCTGCGCGTACAGCATTAATACGGCATAAAATATCAAGGGGCTTGGTTACATTACGAAGCGTAATAGTAAATCTATTACCTTTGTGGCAGCCCGTGCGTAATTTACGGTCGTGGCGCTGTTGCGACACAATAAAAATACTCTCGCTATTTAAATCGCTAAAATCGATAGGCTTTTTAATCGGTACTTTTACACTAAACCACTGTGAGCACACTCCGTGGCGATCTTTCATGCCGGCGTAACTTACGTCTCGCGGTGAAACACCCGCACGCTGTGCAATTAGCTTTGCAACGTATTGCGTATTTTCGCCTTTTTTAACCACCTGCAAACACACGTGCTCGCCACTACCGGTAAACTCTATACCTAGGTCTTCATCAACCATAAAATCTTCAGCAGTGGTTTTAAAATCAGCTTTAGAAAGCGGCGCACCGTATAAATAATTTAAATCGCTCATGCGTTTTTTGTACTCGCAAGCTCTTTACTCATAATAACCACTGCATGGCTAGAAATACCTTCCCTGCGCCCTTCAAAGCCTAGCTTTTCGGTAGTAGTGGCTTTAACGTTAATTTGGCTAAGGTCACAATTTAAATCGCTGGCTAAATTAGTGCGCATAGCTTGAATATGTGGCAGCATTTTTGGCGCCTGCGCAACAATAGTCACATCGCCATTGCCAATTACATAACCTTGCTCTTTAGCTAAGCTCACCACATGGCGAAGTAAAATACGGCTGTCNTAGCCGTATCTGGAAAGTGCTTACCAATATCACCCATTGCAAGCGAGCCTAAAATAGCATCACATAATGCATGAATAGCGACATCGCCATCTGAGTGCGCTAAAAAGCCCTGTGGATAATCAATTTTTTCACCACAAATAGTTAACGGGCCTTCGCCGCCAAATTTATGTACGTCAAAACCATGGCCAATTCGTATCATAATGCACTCTCGTTTTGTTGTTTGTGTAGTAAAAACCCAGCCAATTCTAAATCCTCTGGCGTGGTTATTTTAATATTATCGCTGCGACCTGCTACAAGCTTTACCGGTTTACCCGCCCATTCAATTGCACTTGCTTCGTCTGTAATAGTTGCCCCACTTGCTAATGCGCCTTGAAGTGCATTTTTAAGCTCGTCATATTTAAAAAACTGCGGGGTAAGTGCTTGCCATAAATCGTCTCGTGGCACAGTTTGTAGGGCATGAGTGTGGCCGCGTTTTATGGTGTCTTTTACTTTGCTAGCTAAAATACCGCCTTCATCAGCGCGTATACATTCATCAATTAAACGTTCTATATCACTGATATTAACTAGCGGACGCGCAGCATCGTGCACCAACACCCATGTAGGCGGGTTAGGCGCTAAAAAAAGTAAGCTATTAAGTACCGAATCTGCACGCTCTTTACCGCCACTGGCGCGAACAATGCGCTTATCAAGTGTTGGGAGTTCGTCAAAATAGGGGTCGCTGTCGCTAAGGGCAACAACAATAGTGCGTAATTGAGATAATTGAGAAAGTTTAGCTAAGGTGTGTTCTAAAATGGTTTTACCGGCTAATTGTATATATTGCTTAGGCGCATTGTGCTGCATTCTACTGCCAACACCCGCAGCAGGTACAATTGCTGCAATAGTCTGTTTATTTGTCATATTGTTTGCCCGGTAAAACACGAATAAATGTTTCGTCCGGTTTAATCATTCCCAATTCGTTGCGTGCACGCTCTTCAATGCCTTCTTGGCCAAGCTTTAAGTCTTCAATATCTGCTTTAAGTACTTTATTACGTTTAATGAGCTTTTCGTTGGTTTCTTGATGCGACGCTACAGCACCTTTTAGCCGTGTGTAGTCTTGTAAACCATTATGACCAAACCATAATCTGTATTGTACAAACAGTGCTAAGCACAGTAAGCCAACTTGAAAAATACGCATTTAACACTCCTTATTTTAAATTCCAAATACCTTAACTTTAATACGCTAAGGGGCGCTTTAAATTGCGCCAATTAATACTACCCGCTAAAAGCATTTCGCGTAGTGATAAAACCCGTGGCATACAACGCTTCGAAAATTGCCACTGATGCCCGCAACATGCAGCGGTTAAACTCACTTTACTTGGCTTTATTAACTGAGCATTTTGCTGCTCTAGCCCATTTCCTAAAAAATCAAACCAACCAAGCTCGTTACAATGCAGCTTATTTTCGTCTAACTGATCGATACTGTCTATTCTAAGACGCACCTGATCGTAGCCATGTAATATAACGGGCACTATAAGCCCCACTTTGGCATACGTTTGATAAAAAAGTTCATTAGCTTGAACATTCACATCGGGTGGGGTCGGTTTTTGCTTTTCAAGCCACGTACCATTTTGCGCGTCCAGCGTAAAAGGCGTGTCACCATTGGCAACTAACGTTGCAGCTCGCTCAATATAATAAGGTAGGCTTTTTAACTGACGGCGCAGTTTATCGGCATTAGGCTCTGCAACTAATCGCTGAACCTCACGCTGATAAAACGCATTGCACAATTGTGCATACAACACTTTTTGTGCATCAGTTTGCCAAATTTCAACTTGCTGCTGAGCACCAAGTGACTGATTTTTAGCGACCAAAAGCTGTACTCAAAAATATTCAGATAAATGTTTTATAACACAGTATTGAATGTTTTTTAAGCGCAGCGCACTAATTAAGCGCTTGGCTTTTCACCTAATTTTGCTTTACCTGATTCTAAAAATTGCACAACCGTATTACGCTTTTTACCAATCAGCAAACTGCCATCAGCTAAAAACATAAAGTTTTGCCAATTGCGTTTAAATACATCAAATGTTGTTTCGATAATATTATCGCGTGCCATACAAAAATAAACAGTGGTGTTAGCTTCCCAATCTAAAAACGTTAAGATTGCTTCTGGTGGTTGCGCATCACCATTTTCCCACGCATCTTGCCAATCTACTTCTTGGCTAAAGCTTTTTTCTTGGCCACACCAATCGGTGTCTTCAAAAAAATCTGGGTGATCAAACTCACGGCTTACCATGGTTGTCCAAAGTACGGCTGCGCGCTCATCTCCCATAGGCTTTATTTTTACTGCGTCTTCATCTGATACAGGTAAGTCTTTATGACGAAAAACCCATGCTTTTTTGTAATCATCTAGCGAAATATAGTTCATAGTATTGGCAAATTAGTTAACATTAAAAGTGCAAAGCCAAATTATACAAGAGATCAAAACATGACTACAGCAATAAAACCACTTTCACTCAAACCAGGCATATACCAACACTACAAAGGGCCGCAATACAAAGTTGTTCATGTTGCCACCCATAGCGAAACCGAGGAGCAGCTTGTGATTTATCAAGCGCTATATGGTGAATTTGGTATGTGGGCGCGCCCACTTAGTATGTTTTTAGAAACTGTTGAAAAAGAAGGTGAGGTCATACCGCGTTTTGCCTACCTTGGACCTGCCGTTTAACTATGGCATTATAGCAAAACAACTTACTCCTCAGACCAGACAAGGGTACACCGTGCAATTTAATTCAACTGACAATTACATAGCGAGTAGCGCGCTTAAACAAGCTGTAAATGCTGCCATTATGCTCGAAAAACCACTTTTAATTAAAGGCGAACCAGGCACAGGTAAAACTATGCTGGCTGAGGAGTTGGCTAAAAGCTTAGATACCACGCTTATTCAGTGGCACATAAAATCGACCACTAAAGCGCAGCAAGGTTTATACGAGTACGACGCGGTTTCGCGCCTGCGCGACAGCCAATTAGGTGACGAGCGTGTACACAATATTGGCAACTACATCGTTAAAGGTAAGCTTTGGCAGGCATTTACGTATGCAGAGCTTAACGGCAAACGCCCAGTACTATTAATTGATGAAATAGACAAAGCCGACATAGAGTTCCCAAACGACTTACTACTTGAGCTTGATAAAATGGAGTTTCATGTTTATGAAACTAACGAGCGTATTGTCGCAAAAGAGCGCCCTATTGTGATCATCACTTCCAATAATGAAAAAGAATTACCGGACGCATTTTTACGCCGCTGCTTTTTTCATTACATTGATTTTCCTAGCAGCGACGAAATGCAGCAAATTATCGACGTGCACTACCCTAACGTTAAACAGGATTTAGTACGCCAAGCACTCGAAGTGTTTTTTAACCTGCGCGAAGCAAGCGGCCTTAAAAAGAAACCTTCCACCAGCGAATTACTCGACTGGCTTAAACTACTTATGGCAGAAGACATAGACGCTAAAACACTGCATGATAAAGCTAAAAAAGGCGGTTTAATGCCCATGTTTGGCGCACTCCTTAAAAATGAGCAAGATATAAGCCTAATCGAAAAACTTGCCTTTATGAGCCGCCGTTAAGATGTTGATTGCGTTTTTCTTCAAACTGCGTGAATACCGCTTGCCTGTAAGCCTGCGCGAGCTACTTGATTTAATAAACGCCTTAAAAAAAGGCGTTATATTTGCCGACGTAGACGCCTTTTACTATTTAGCACGCACTATAATGGTAAAAGACGAAACGCACTTTGACCGATTTGACAAAGCCTTTAGCGACTATTTTAGTGGTATTGCTGACCTCGATTTGCTCGAGAGCTTAAAGCAACAGCACAACTTACCTGAAGACTGGCTACGTAAAGAATTCGAAAAAAACCTAAGCGATGAAGAAAAAGCCCAACTTAAAGCTATGGGCGGGCTCGATGAGCTTATGAAAACCCTAAAAGAGCGTTTAGAAGAGCAACAAAAACGCCACGCAGGCGGCAATAAATGGGTGGGCACTGGCGGCACATCACCTTTTGGTGCATACGGCTATAACCCAGAAGGCGTGCGTATAGGGCAAGACGGCAACCGTAACCGCCAAGCAGTAAAAGT